>JAOACM010000002.1:0-15192 GCA_026417845.1 Planctomycetota bacterium
GGGGGTGGGGGACGGGGCTGCCGGGGGGGAGCCAAGGGGCACGTTGGAACGGCGTACCCCGAGGGTGGGAGGAGGTCCCGGCGCCTGGGAAGGTCCGGCTCCGCGCAGCGCTACCGAGGAATCCCCGCCGGCTCCGCCTGCCGGAGGGATCACCATATTCGGTGAGGCCCGCTCGCCGCGCCGGAGGGCCTCCATCGCCAGCGTCAGGAGCTCGGTCGTACGCCGCCAATCCAGGATGCCGAGGTTAACCAGTATCTGGCTGACGGGCGCGCCGGCGGGCGCCGAGGAAAGGGCGTCGCGGAGCCTGCCCAGATCGGAAGGCGCCAGATAGCCCCGATCGAGGGCGATCTTCACATACAAAGCGTCAAAATCGTTCATATGCCGCCGACCCGCTCCGTTGCCGGCCGCCCGGATCCCTACTCCGATCCCCCGGCACGGAGCGCCTTCCCGATCGGACCATCGGGGACGCGAAGCGCCGATGGCGGCGCCGCCGGCGGCTACTCGAGGGCCCGGCCAGCCAAGTCTATAGTCGCGAGCGCGCGGTCCACTGCCTCGCGGGCCTTCACGGCGTCCACGATCACGCCAATGGACCCCTTCTCTTCGTTCATTATCCCGACCAGCCCTTTGAAGGCCTCGCGGTTCGCCTTCGCGGCAACGGCGGCGTCCTCCAGTGCCTTGGCCAGCACTGCCGCCCTCCGACCCTCGGGCGTATCCGCTTTCGCGCTCCTTTTCGCTGTCGCGGACGCCTCCATCGCGCGCCTGACCGCAGCCTCTATCCCGCCCTCATCAAGCGGTCTGCACAGTTCGAAGAAATCCAGCCCCAGCTCCAGGTCGGATACGCGTGCCTGGAGTATCTGTATGTGCTTTCGCAGCTTTTCCAGTTCCGCCTGCAGAGTAGCTTCTTCGCCCTTGAACCGCTGGATGTTGACGATCTCCTGCGCGAGCTTCGCGTTCTCGCCCTCCATGCGCACGAGCTTCTCCCGCAGCAGTTCCAGCTCGTCCGTTTTCTGCCTGAGCTCCTTTTCCATTTCCGCCATGCGCTGGGGAACGGCCGCGAGCTGTGCCTGGGCGGCGGCCACCGCCGCCTGCGCCGCCTCCAGCTCGCGCCTGAGCCGCTCGATCTCGCTCAGGGCCTTCTGCAGTTCCGCCCTGAGCTGCTCGTTCTCCTGACTCTTCTGGGCGTATTGCAGCTGATACTGCGCGATCTGGGCCAGCAGCTCCTGGTTGCTCTTTGCGCCGTGTTCGTTAAGGAGCTTGAGTATAAGTTCGATGAGCGCCTTCTTTTTTACGACCTGAACCTGCGATCTGGCGGCGAGCTCCTGGCCGGACCGCGTCGCGACTATCTTGTTGATTTCCTCTTCGAAGCCACCGCCGCCGTCCTCCCTCTGTCCGCTCTGGCCTTGTCCCTGTCCTTCCGGGTTCTCTACGGGATTCCCAGTCACGGATTCGCGATCTCCCGACATGGCAGGACCCTCGCTTTCCCCGTTTCCCTTTGCCTGTGCCTTTTTCCACCACCCCGTCCGATGCCGGCGGGGCGCGCCTGCGACTCCAGATTTTCTGCGCCCGGCGACGGTTCGAGCCGCCGCTCGACATGTTTTGGAGCCTCTCCAGAAACCTCCGGACGGGAGCGGAGGAAACCTCGATCCCAAGGTTTCGCGCTCGAGGTTTTTGGACAGGCTCTTATCCCATTTTCTTCGCCAGCTCTATTACAGCAAGCGCCGTCTCCAGATCGTTTACCGCGCGCGATGCCTCCACCACGACTTTCACGGACCCCTTGCCGGCCTTCATCTGTTCCGCCAGCCGCGCGAAAATTTCGCGACTTGCCCGTACCGCTTCCGCCGCGTCCTCCGCGGCCTTCGCTACCGCGGGGGCCGCCCGCGCCTTCGCCTTCGCCGCCGCCTCCGTCGCCTCCCTGACGGCACGTTCGATCGACGCCTCGTCCGGCAGCGCGACCAGCTCGAAACAGTCGTAGTCGAGCTCGAGCTCCTCCACCCTCGACTTAAGGACATCCATCTGCCTGCGCAATTGCTCTATCTCGGCCTTGTATTTAGCGTCCGCCTCCATATGCCGCGTTATGGTAACGTTGCACTCCTGTCTCAGCCTGGCATTTTCCGCCTCGAGCCTCTCGACGCGGCCCCTTGCGAGGGCCAGTTCCTCGACCTTCGCCCTCCCCTCCGACTCCAAGGCCAGTATCTTCTGCTGCAGATCCGCCGAATGTTTCCGCTCGCTCGCGACGACGGACTGGAGCTTCTGTATCTCGACAGCCGCCGCGGCCGATTCGCCCCTGAGCCCTTCGATTTCCCTCCTGGCGGCCTCCAGCGCCTCCTTCAGCTTCGCGCACTCACCGCGGGCGGATTCCAGTTCTCCGCCCAGCCGCGCGATCTCTCCCTTCGCCGCCTCGAGTTCCTTCGCCAGGCTGGAGAGCTTCCCGTGCGCCTCCTTCAATTCGGCCCCCAGCCGTTCAGTCTCGCCGCGCGCGGACCGGAGCGCCTCCGCCGTTCGCACGCTCTCCGCCCGCGCCGCTTCCAGCGCTTCCTTCTGGCGTCCGATCTCCCCCCGTGCCGCCTCCAGCTCGCCGGCCAGCCTGGCCGCCTCCTGCCTGACAGCTTCGATCTCGCCGCGCGATCGCTCCATCGCCCCGTTGGCGGCGGCCAGCGCCTCCTTCTGGCGCGAGATCTCGGTCGCGGCGATCTCCAATCCTTCCCTCAGCTTTGCGTTTTCTCCGCGGGAGGCCTCCAGCGCTCCTTTGATCCCGGCGTTTTCGCTGTGCGCGACGCCCAGCTCGCTTTTCAGCCGTTCGATCTCCGTCGCGGCCGAAGCCGCTTCGTCCCGCGCCCTGGCCGCTTCGCGCTCAGCTTCCGCCCGCAACTGTTCCATCTCCTGATCTTTCTGGTTCAGCGCGATCTGGAGCTGGGCGATCTGGGCGAGAAGTTCCTGCTGGCTTTTGGCTCCGTGCTCGGCCAGGAGGTTCATGACCAGGTCTACGAGCTGTTGTTTTTTGATAACCTGGACTTTTTTGCCTCTGCGCGCCTCGAGGAGTTTTTCGGCCTCGACCTCGGTCCCGAGACCCTTTATGATGCCCTTTATATCTCTGTCCTGCCCATCGCCGGTTTCCCGGCCGTCTGGCGGAGCGTCGCCGCCGGCATGAATATTCTGATCCTGGGGCATGCGCTTCCCTCCTCGGCTAGGCTGCGGCGGGCCGGTTCGGACCGTTTCAAGACGGCAGCTTTCCCGCAGGCGGCCGGACCCGCCCCGGAAAGTTCCTCCGTCTCCCGGCCCGTAGCGCCGGATCGGAGCACGCTACTCCGGACGGTCCTGTCCGGCTTCGCCGCTCCCCCGCCGCGTACGATCCTTCCGCGTAACCGCCGGCAGGGCCAGGCGGGTGATGTCGTCCCTCTGGGCGGAAGGTCCGAACACCTCGCGGATCGGGAGAAGGAATCGTTCCATCTCCGGTCCGTACTTTTCCAGCGCCTTCCGGGCCGTACGAAGGACCTCGGCGGCATGTCGCGGAATGGAAGCGGATTTCCCGGCGAACGCAGCTAGGGCATCCACGATCTCTCCGGCCACCTCGACCATTCCTGCACGGCAGAGCGGCACCAGCGCGTCGGCTGCCGCACCAGGATCCCTCGCTGGAACAGGGGTGCCATCCTCGTCGAGGATCGGGGCGAGGCGGCGGACAGCCTGACCCAGATGATTGAGCGCAAAGTATGCGGTCTCGGCCAGAGGATCCTTCGCCTCAAGGAACCTGAGCACCCGCGGCAGGCATCCATCCCCGGCGGCGGTCTTCTCCATCAACCATGCAACGTAGGCGTTCTCGGCCGGCAGGTTTTCGGTTACGCGCCTGCGGGCCATGTCGAAGACTACGTAGCCTTCGGCCTCGAGATCCGCGGGATCCGGCGCCTCGGCGGCGTATCCGGCCAGCATCAGTTTCGGGGAACCGAATGGTCCGAGGTTGACGTCTCTCGAGAACGGCCTGATGTAGGCGAACCGGTGACGGACGCGCGGGGGAAGAAGCGGCCAGAGATCCGAGAGCGTCTTCAGGACGATGTCCGGCTGCCCAAGAGTGACGGTCGTTATCGTCCCCGATATGAGCGCTCTGAGGAAAATCCGCCCCTGGCCGTTGGGATGGTTCGCCGCGGCCACGGCGGCGCTATACTGCGGCGCTTCATCAGGACATTCCGCATAGCCAGGCAGGAAACCGGCCACCGTTTCGATCGCCCGCTTCGGTCCCATGAAGGGCGATCCCGCGGCGGATTCCATCGCCGGCAGGAGGTTGAGGAAAGGATGGCGCCGCACCGTCTCGGGCGGCACGAAGATCGTGTGGACGCAGACCCGCGGCCGGCCGTAGGCATCCGTCTGATAGGGAAAGGCGTAGAAGAAGGCCATCCCCACCGCATGGGTCCCGTCCTCGGGATTAACGCGCGCCAGTCCCCGTATCGGGCGCCCGGACACGCGGGGGTAGATGCGCTGCGCCAGATCCTCCAGAAACGGCAGCGCCCGCTCCGCGCCCGGCGAGGCGTACTGGGTGCGGTATCCGCTGACCGAAGTATAGACATGGTGCAGTATCTGCAGTTTCATGGTTCGCCCAGACCCAACATGTCAAACAGCGGCTCCAGCACGTTTATTGGAGTCTGCGTGTTTTCCTTCCCTGGATAGTACAACGTATCGCGGAGGATGGAATATCCCGTGGCCGAGCAGTTGTAATACCTTACCCCGCCGCCGCAGAGCCTCAGCCAGTTGTCTATTGCCGGAAGATGCATGTTGCACTGGGGGAGCATCTTCGCGGGGAAATTTTCCGGTGGCCATATCGTCGGGTACATGTCGGTCTGCGTTATTACTATCGCGATGTGCTTGAGGTTCCGCATCCGGCGAACGGGGCGGTCATCTTCGACCACGGCCTCCCGCGCCACCTCGAAGTCCTTCAGATTGTGCTTCGTGCGTATGTCTATCAGAACCTGTTTCCAGAGATCCGGCGGGATGTCGTCTTCGCGCACCGCGTGCCTTTCGGTCGTCTGCCTCCGCTTCTGCCGCTCGAGCATGATCTGCGGCATGGCCGCCGTAAGGCGTTTTATCAGGCCCAGGCCGAACGGCACAAAGGTCTCCTTGTCTAGCTCGCCACGCCTGGCACGTTCGTTCAGGATATCGTTGACCCGCGCGACCTCCTCGGGATTGAGCCTGCCGTAATCTTCGAGCAGATCCTGGAGGAGCGACGCCGCCTGGGGCGCGAGCAGGGCGGAGGGGCCTTCCGCTTTCAATTGTTCCTCAAGCT
The DNA here is from genome assembly GCA_026417845.1 of Planctomycetota bacterium. Taxonomy (GTDB): domain Bacteria; phylum Planctomycetota; class SZUA-567; order H5-PLA8; family CALKMO01; genus CALKMO01. Next base: position 5,270 of record JAOACM010000002.1, read on the forward strand.
GCCTGAGCTGGGCGATATATCTCTCCCCTTCCTGCCTGCGCTCCTCCAGCCTCTTCTTCCGCAGCTCCTCCTCCACCTGTATCTTCCGCAGAACGTCCAGGAACCCCTTGCCTCCAGTCTTCGACGCCTCCGCGGGACTCATCGAGAGGAGCCTGTTCTTCACCTCGTCGCGGAACATATTCAGGCCGCGCGGCTCCAGCGCCTCCTTCACCATCAGGAAGAAATCGCGAAACACCGTGTCGTTCTTGGGATCGTCGGGCATCACCAGTACAATGAAGCCTTCCGCGATATCGAGGAGTTCATACAGCACCCTGTGCAACGGGTTCCTGGTGTCTTCAGCCGGATTGAACGCCCTTATGCCCCGCAACACGTCCTCATAGTCCTCGCCCGACGTCTCCAGCGTAACTATCTTCGCGATCGTGTGCAGGTGCCGCGTCACCTCCGCGATCAGGAAATGCGTGGACACCTCGCCGGGCGCTTCCCTGACCGTTGCCCCCGCCCACTGCATCCTGCCGATGTACTGCGAATAATTCTGCTGGGCGAAGTCGTGGATCAGGTCGAGGATACGGCGCCTGTACCGGTGGAGATCGGGGGGCCTGGGCGTGCCGGAGGCCCGTTCCCTCCTTTCGGCGATCTCCTCGATCCTGACCGGCTTCACATCTATACCCTCGTAAGGGAAATAATATTTCGTCCCCCTTGCGCGGAGTATCTCGCCGAGCACGGTAAGGTACGTGGTCTTTCCCGACCCGGAAAGTCCGATGACCAGGTAGACCGGATAGTCACGTTCGCCGTCAGACAGGATGTAGTCTCTTACGAACTCAAAGGCTTCGATGATCGAGGCGTCCGCTTTTGTCCCCCGTTCGACGGGGCGGGCATGGGCAACCGCTTCGCGCACCTTCGCGACCTGCTCGGCGCTCGGCTGTTCATCCTCCGTCCGCGTCGGAGGCGCGGCCCATTGCTGGGGTTTCGGAGCGGCCCAGTCAGCCTCCGAAGCCCTGGCGGCCGCCTCCGGCCGCTTTGCGCCGGACGTCCATCCGCCCTCCCGCGCGGATTCGACGCCACCCCGGCCCGGCGCGATACCGGCATTGCCGCCCGCTGGTGCGGCCTCTACCGGCCGCGCTCCGACTCCTGACAGTTCCGGTGGCCGCTCAGGACTTCTCTTGTTCGCGGGCTGCGGGGGAGGACTTCCGGCAGTGGCGCGCGGTGCGTCGCCGGCAGGTGGCGCGCGGCGGGCGGGTTCCGCCCGCGGTCCCTCGCCGCCGCCTTCCGCCGCCGCGGCAGGCGGCCTTCCGGAATCCCCGCGGCCAGTGGCCCCGGCCGCCTCTCCCGGCGCGCCAGCGCCGGCGCCGACGGACCATCTCGGCTTCGACGCCGGTCTGGCGGCCCCGGCCTTGACGACCCCACCTGCGGCTCCGCCGGCCGCCTCCGCAGTTCCTACCATGATCGTCGGCAGAGCCGCCCGTCCGGGAGGTGGCGGCGCCGGAGCGGAATCCCCGTGGCCTTCCGCGTACCCGCACGAAAGGCATTTCCCGAACGAAGCATGGGACGGGTCCTCCGCCAGCGCCCGCTTGCCGCACGCGGGACACTGGCGCGTCCTGACGTTGTAAACCTGGCACGAGCTGTTTCTGCAGCGCCCGGTGTCAACGTCAACGCTCATGGCGCCGCATACGCCGCACGGCCCGACGCTCCGCATCAGGTTCTCGCACCCGCGCTTGACGCACACGTAGTTATCTCCGGCCTTCACAAGGGAGACGTTGCCGCAGGCGCCGCACTGGCGGATCGTCGCGCGGTTGTCGGGGCACGGCTGCCTCCAGTTCATACACATCTTGGCGCCGAGAAAGGATATCAGCGATATCTGCCTGCACGCGGGGCACTCGTCCCTGCGGACCATGTACAGCCGGCAGTCGGGGTTGAAACACCGCATCTGGTCGGGAGCGCACGCCAGCGTATGCTGCCCGCAGAACGGACACAGCCAGAAATACCTCCCGGCCGGGCATTGCGGGTTTGCGCAAACGACCGTGTTCTCGTCGAATCGCTCGACCCGCGATCCGCAAGCCGCGCATATCCCGTCAGAAGCCATGCGCAATTTACTCTCCGAACCCGGAAACCACCCACCGGAAACCCACGTTGCGATATCCACGCAATGGGTAGGCCGCGTATCGCCGGACGGTCAATCCGGGGCCGCCAAGTATCTCTGGAGATCCCTTCAGCACATAAAACCCGGACTGAACGTCCTTCCACGGCTTATAATCGTACACGGGCACAGGCTCTTCCTTCCCCTCTTCGAACACCTCAAGCCGTTCGAATCTGGGATAGTTGGGATCCTGGAACCTGCTGTACCTGCGCTCCGCCTCGTCGTACCTTTCGCACGTCCATTGCCACCCGAACCCCTCCAGCATGGCGATGCTTTTCCCGTCCGGCAGCGGCCTCAAAGTATCCCCGACCAGTTTTTCGTAGAGGGTCCTGTCCGGCACGAAGTAATAATCTATCTCCTCGCCACGTTTGCCGAAGTAGAAGTTGAAATCGCGGTCGTTGTGCCCCTGCCACGGGAACAGATGCTTCCAGGACGGGTTGACGGTCATTCGCGCTTCGGCGCTGATCCCTTCGCCCTGGGGCCACGAGGAAGCCCGCTCCATCTGCGCCTCGGTGGGAAGCTGGACGTCCGCGCCGGCCCTCTCGGCCAGCCACGCGCAGTACGCTGCCGCCTCGTAGACCGTTATGCCTACGACGGGCAGGTCCTCCCACGGAACCTTTTTCTTATGGCCGAACATGGCCTTCTGTCCGCCGCCGGCCGCCCCGGCCGGAGAGGTCCAATACCTCGGGTAGAGCACCTCCCCGACGGAAAGCGGGGCGTGCAGCGAAGGGGCTTTTCTGACTGCCGCCTTGAAGCGTCTGAGGAAGATTACCGTTTCCACCTCCAGCTTCTTTTGCTGCAGCAGTTGTCGAAAGCGCCTGTCCGTACGGGACTCATAAGCCCTGAGCACGCCGTCCTCGATGCGATCTATGTCTCTGACGACCGACGCCGGGTCGGGATACTCGCGCGCCAGCTCCTCGGCCGTCTCGGCCCACGCCCCGTCTCCATCCTCCTCCGCTCCGCGCCCGCGCAACATGTATTCAGCCAGCCTGAACAAACGTTCCAGCACGGCTCCGCGAGGAACCGAGACCACGACGGTACCGTCGCCTTCCGATCTGAACGCGAGGCTGCTGCCGTCCGAATCCTTCTCCTCGGCCGGTTCGCCACCCGAAATGAGCAGTCTCTGGCATTCGAACCTGATCGAGTTTACGTACGCTTGAAGGAAGTTGCGGCAGGCTCTGTAGTCCTCCTCGTGTTGCGTCACGGTCCCGTCAGCCTGGCGGAACGGCATGTTTACCGACTGGACGCGCATCGCCAGGTCGTCCCAAACGTAACGCCACAGGTCGGTGCGGTCCACTATCGGGACGCCGTCCTCGCCGACGTCCTGAAGGAAGCGACGGTACTCACCGTTGGTCACCATCCGCGTCTGGATGTGATAGGAAGGAAGATGGACCCATACGCCGGGAGTGGCGTACACGATGTTGCTTGCCGATAGGTGTCTCGCCCGATCCATCGCCCTGATATGTTCCGCCACGTGCCGCATGTCGCAGCCCATGAGGAACACCGTCTCCGGCATGTGGACCGAGAGGCGTTGGAGATCGGAGGCGCGTATGCGCTCGCCGACAAGGCCCGGCGATTCCTCCGCCATCGCACGCTCTCCGGAATTCCGCGCCGAAGCTTTCGCGAACCGCGAACTTCGCCGCCTTCCCGCCGGCCCCGGCCGTCCGTTTCTCTGCCGGATCCGGCCGGTTCGCGAGGCGCCGGGCTTGCGGACCGGACGCCCGGCGCCGCTTCACCCGCGCTCCAGCCGGAGGGAAACAATATCATCCGGCGCTCACACCGACAATAGCCTTCTGCACAACCGCCCCGTCCGGGTTCAGGAACCCCCGTTGGATGACCCGGACTATGGTCCCGGCAGGGCGGTCGGAAGGCACCCTCCGTCGTTCGTACCTGGAGGGGCCGAAACGCTCGTCGAACTTCTCTCCAATGGGGACCCGGATCTCGCGAAAGCCCAGTTCCCTTAATCTGTCGGCCAGCGGAGCGGCCGCGTCGTCCAGATCGCCGCCTTCCGAGGCTGCGTCCACCGCGTTGAGCGCCAGTCGCAGCGCGACATCTTCCGGCAGACCACCGCCTGTGCCGGAATATTCCCCGGCGAGCTTCAGTATCTGGGCTGTAGCCTCGATCCGGGCCTCCCGCGCCCCCTTCCCTCTCATCGTTTTCCCCGCCGCATCGAGCAGGCGCTCCCTTACGGGGTGCGGTTGGCCGGAGCTCACAACCACCACGGCATCCTGCAGGATGCTGCCGCCGACCGCGATCCCGCGCCGCTCGATGTACAGCACCGCGCGCTTCGGAAGGCGCGAAGGCTGTTCCCGCAGCGAGATGTGAGAGGCCAGATCGGGCCTGCTGGCCAGCATATCGTCGGGAGTCTCTCCCGGCTTCGGAAACAGCTCCGTCCCATCTGGCATCAGGCCGGCGACCTCCCCGATCAGATCTCTCGCCAGAGCTCTCAGATCCTCGCATCCCGGCAGCGCCCCATATATGCCGTCGAGCCTGTCCAGAAACCCGACCAGGTCGGCGATCACGCGGGGGGTCTTGTCCGTGCCGCAGAACTTCCGCCAGACGGCCGCCGCCTTGCGCGCAAAGGCCAGATGTTCGTCGGGGATCGCCAGGCCGTCACGGGCGACCATCTCGGCCAGCTTCGCCATGCGATCGAAGACGGGAGGCATTCCGGCTTCGCCCGGTCCGGCCGTCGGCGCCGATACCGCCTGAGATGTCTGGCCGGGCTGGGCCGGAACCGGGCCGCTTGGCGCCGGTTGTCCCGGCGGTGTCGCTACCGGCGGCCGCGTCGCCTCCTTGCCGTCCGTGGGCCTCGCGGCCGGCCCTCCGCTGGCGGCCGCCGGAGCGGTAACCACCACCTGTATCCCCGCGCGCTTTTCGCCGGAAACGGATTGTTGTCCGGCCGCCCACTCGATGCCGGCCGCTCCAGTCCGTCCGGCGGCCTGCGAGGCGCCGGTCCCGGACGCGCCGGAGATGGCGCGCGAGGCGGCCGCTATTGCCTCCGCCATCTTCCCGATCATCTCAGTCAGTGCCGGTGCCAGCCCGGTGTCGGCCGGAGCGTTGAAACCGCGCAGGGCGGCCGCGACCCCGGCAGCCTCGTCGGAGGCGGAACGGACCCTGGACAGAAGATCGCCGGTCGTTCCATCCGGTCTCCCGGCGACATCCTTCTCGCCTTTCAATGGAACGGACACCCTTTCCCGCCCTCCCTGCCGTCACCCCCGAATACTCAAAGGGGCGGAGAACCTCTCCGCCCCCGCACGAAAAATCAGTATCGCGGAACGCGCGGTATCCCTCCCGGGCGCCAGGCGCATCTCCGGGGTCAGTGCATCCCCGAGAACGGGTTCTGCGGAGTGTTCCAGATATACTGTTGAGGCTCGAAATCGTATAGTTCGCCAGTCTCCAGATTCACGACCCTGAGCTCCCGGTTCGGCTTGAGCTCGAAGCGGAGTTTGAATTCGTCTCCTGCCGGAGGCTGAGCCTGGCCGCCTCCTCCGCCTTCCGGAGGCGCCCCCTGCTCCACGCTCGCGCCCTGCTCGCCTTTAAGCTCCTCGGGGCTGAGTTTCCCGACAGGCTTGGTGAAATCTATGTATCCGATGTATCGCGGTTCGGTGCCGTCCATGTTGTCCGCGTATATCGCGAGATCTCTCATGCCGCGGTAGATCATGAACACGTTCCGGCTGGACAGGTCCACCCGCGCCCCCACCTTCGTCTCCCTGGCGAAGATCGGACAGAACCCGTTCTTGAAACCGACGAGGGCCAGATCCTTGTGGAACAGCCCGATCGCGCAGGGAAGCCTGTCGAGAAACCCTATGCTCTCGTACTGGAACAGGCCTCCAGGCCGGTTGCCGAAGGTCTGTCTGAGATTGAATTCCTCGGCGGCTCCGCGCGCCACGGCGTTCTTAAGCTTGCCGGGCTCGAAGATCAGATTCTGCGGATCCATCTTGAACACTTTCAGGAAGGTATCGCGGATTACCGGCAGGTTCGAGGAATTTCCGAACAGCAGGACCTTGAGCGGGGTATCGTCCTGCCCTGGAGTACCCTTGGCCGCGCCGACTATTATGCCGCGCTGCGCCCTCTGCTTTATGGACTCGCTCAGGTGCCACGCCTTGCGCACCAGCGCCTCGACCTGCGGCGCGATCCAGGCGTTGACCGTCTGCATGTCGAGCTCGATCTGGTTGAAGACGATCGGGTCCACCCCGGCGTACTTCGCCGACCGCTTGAGCGTCCCCTGGACGTTGGCCTTGTTTCCGGCGGCCTTGACCATGACGATCTTGAGCATGTCGGCTTCCTGGAAGATTTCCTGGAAGAGTTTGCGGGCGAGGACCTCGCGCTGCGGGTCCTTATCCTCGTATACGGCGAATTTCGTCGGCAGCACCGTCTCGACGGCCTTCTCCAAGACCTCGGTCCTCTGCCGGGACTCCTCCGGCCCGCGGTATGTCCCGTCCTTGCGCTCGATCGCCTCGACCGCATCCCGGAACGAACACCCCGTCTTTATCACTCGCTCTATAATGGTTTTTTCTTCGAACACGGTCCGGCATGCCGCCGCGTAAACATCCGGTGGATCCAGGGGTTCTATACCCTGGAGTTCCGGGTCCGCCGTGGCCGCCGCCTTTGCTTCGGCCGCCTTTTTCTTCTCCTCCTCGTCCTGTTTCTTCTTCAGGTCCTCCTCAGCCTCTTCCCATATACTGGACGGTTTGCTCTTTCTCTCTTCTTCGGTCGCCGTTCCCCAGATATCGTCTTTCTTCGCCTGAGCCCTGGCGGCATCCTCCTTCTGCCTCTGCAGCTCCTTCTCCCTCTCCAGGACCCTTTCCGCGACGGCCTGGGCCATGCGGAGCCTGAGTATCTTGAATACCTGGAGGCTGATGTTGTCGCCGCCGAAATCGGCATCGCCGCTGAGACCGCGCAGGTGGGTCCGGATCAGGAATCTGCCGCCCTCGACCTTGCGGATCTCGGCCGTGACGAGGGCGATGTCGGTCGTGCCGCCGCCGCAGTCGAACGCGAGCAGATGAGCCTTGCTCTCCGTCTTGTTGAAGCGACGGAACTCATCTAGCATCGTGCCGTAAATGTAGTTGAACGTTCCGCTGGTCGCCTCATCCAGCTCCATCACGAGGTCTTCGTCTTTCAGCTCGCGGCCGAGCATCTGGAAGGCGAGCCTGTAGGCCTTGCGGAGACCCTCCTTTCGATCGGAGCTGAACATGGGCGGGTACGTCGCTACGACCTTGGTTATCCGTTTGTCCAGTTCCTCCTCGGCCCGCGTTATCAGTTCGCGGATAAGGAACGCGGCCACCTCCTCTACGTGGTACTCCTGCCTGTGATGCGGGCGCGAGCCGGCCCACTTGTCCAGGACGTGCAGCTTCTTGTCGAGACCCAGATAGCGTTTGATGCCGAAGTAGTACGAGTAGGTCTGCGAGCTGTTCTCGACGATGTCGTGCCGGGCCTCGTTGCCGTACGAGAACTTCGGGAAGTCCCGTTCGCTCACGTCGTGGAAGAACATGACTGACGGTATCTCAGGGCTGACCGCCGAGGGCGGCGGGCCGCCGGTCCGGTGGGCGTCAAGTGCCCCGCCAATGTAGGCGTAGCAGGAGTTGGTGGTGCCGAAGTCCATGGCGAAGACCCCGCGAAACGGCTCCACCACCTCCGTGACGTGCAGCGTCACGTTCATCGAAAGCTCGGACTGATCGGACAGCTTCAGCGTTACGCGCTCCTCGATCTTCCCCGTCGGGAAGAACTTATGGTTGGTGTTTATGTTGGATACGACGCCGACGCTTCCCTGGGCCGGTATCTTCAGCACCGTGCCGGGGAAGACGCCCTCTAGGTCCAGCCACTCGGGCTTGTCCACTTCGACCACCTTGACCTCGACCGGTTTTTTGTCGGTGTTCTTGATGAAAATCTGGCGGCGCTTCGCGCCGTGCCGCTTGCGGATCGTCTCGTAAAAGATCGGATCGGGTATCAGCGCCATGGTTCCTCGTCCCCTCAAGAAGCCCCTGCCGCTCCCCCGTCTGCGCGCGGCCGGGCACCCGCAGTCTTCTCCGTCCCCTCGCCGCTCCGCCGCCGCTACCGCTGGGATACCATTTTGATTTCCTTCGGTACCCTCGCGTCCAGATCCGTCGCCGTCTTCAGCATCGCGTCGTACTTGAGCAGCGCAACCTTTATCTGTTCCTCCTCGCTGGCTTCCGAAACGCCTGTCAGCAGCGCCACCGGCAGCTTCACGCGATCCGGGTCCTTCTTGACCTCCGTCCACAGCTCGTCTATCAGCTTCTCGAACCTGTCGAGCATGTCCATCACCAGCGCCCGGTAGTGGCGGGCCAGGATCGGCTCCAGCGCGACCGCCTCGTCAACCAGCGGCCCGACGAAGACCGACTTGAGGTCTTCGCGGAAGTCCTTCTCCACCTGATCCGTCCAGCTCGGCTCGAATCCGGCGGGGCGCATGTCGGCGTCCTGGAGTTTCCACGTGCTCTCCAGCGCCCGCAGATACGTGAACTGCTCCATGTTGGAACAGAACAGCCTGACGAGCTCGTCGAACCTCTGCCCGTGGTCGGTCTTCAGCTCGCCGCTTATCGCACGGACCACCTGATCCACCCGGCTGGCCCTGACCTGCTCCTTCAGCTTGTCCACTATCAGCGGCGCGACAGCCCCCTTGATCACTTCGGCGAACCGCGCGGAAAGCTCCGTCTTGAACTGGTTGATGACCTGCAGTTTGACCTCCTGCACGTTCACCACGGCCATCCTCATCAGTATCCGCTGGAAGTTATACCTGTCTATGGCCGCGGTGATCCGGGTCTGGAGCTCTCCCTTCGCCCTGCCTATCCCGACGTTGACCGCCTTCTCGACGCCCTTCGGTATCACCGACAGCGCATCGAAGAAGGCGTTCTTCACGTTTTCGAAGAACTCGACGATCTCCTCGGACTGGGTCTTGGCCTTCTTGCGCAGCTCTTCCAGAACGGATTCCTCCGAAGCCATCATCTTCTTCGTCGCTTCCAGGACGTGGTTCAGATCCGCATACACCTCCCCAAGTCGCTCGACCTGTATGTCCCAGCGCAGATAGTCTATGAGCTTTTTCCTGAGGTTCGCCAGGGCGCCATCAGTGAGCGCCTGGTTAATGAGCGGCTTCAGGTCGGCGCGCACAGCCGGATCCAGCGCTTCACGCTTGGCCTGGAAGTCCTTGTACATGGACTCCATCTCGGCCATCTCCTGCGGCGTGGCTTTCCTCTGCGCCTTCCGGTTTTCAAGGTCCACGATCTTCGCGCAGGTCAGGAACAGCTTGTTCGGATCGAGGTTGTACATCGAAAGCTTTTCTATGACCTGGCTGACCAGAAGCTTCTCGAGCTGATCCTTTCTGAGATCCTGAGTCCCCAGCGTATCGAACTTGTTCATCAGGAAGAACATCTTATTGCGGATCGAGCGGTTGTACTTGCCGAGCTCCTCCCATATGTTGCGCCCGGCCATCGAGATGCCGCGCGGCTCCAGCACCAGCATTATCGCGTCCGATTCGGCCAGATACCGGTACGTCAGCTCGCGCTGGCGCTCGTTGGTCGAGTCGGTGCCGGGCGTGTCCACTATCTCCGTTCCAACCTCGTTGAACAGCGGGTTGTTCTTGTACAAGTGCACCTGTTCGATCATGAGCAGGTGTCCGAGACCGCGGCCCGTCTTGTCAGTGGTCAGATACATCGGAGCGTTTTCGATCTTGTCTATGTGGACAGTGCCAAGACGGGCGCGGTACCTGTCCAGCATCTCGAGGAACTCAGACAGCTCCCTCTTCGGTTCCGCCATGCCTACGAGCGTCTTATGGCGG
>JAOACM010000002.1:15202-28629 GCA_026417845.1 Planctomycetota bacterium
TGTGTATAAGAGACAGGTCATCTTGGATATGGCATCCCGGATGGCTGCCAGCGCCTTTTCAACATCGAAGTCAGCCATCAGCTTTTCCTTGATGGGCGCGAACAGCTGGCGGTACCTTTCGTTGGTCAGAACGAATCTTACCGCGTCCTCCCTGGTGAAGTACTTAACCTCGACGTGTTCCTCCTGACCAGGAGGCGGCGGCCCGACCAGCGTGATGGACATCGTGCATTCGCCAGCCTCGGTGGGCAACATATCGGGCGCGCCGAACAGGGCGTTGATCAGCGTGCTCTTGCCGGAGCTGAATGCGCCGGCGAAGCCCACCTTGTAGGTTTTGCGGTCGAGTCTGAATCGGGCCTTATCCAGGAAGCTCTTGGGCATGCTCGCCTGGTAGTCGCTGTAACCGCGGCAGACCCTGAGCTTCTGATGATCCTCGACGATCGTCTGGAACATCTCGCTCAGCACCTTGTAAAGCCTCTCGATGTCCGCGCGCGCCTGGTCCAGGTTGAACGGTCGTCCCTCCGCCATGTTCGCCACTCCTTAAAAATTCCGCGGTCCCGACTCCCGGTCCGCACGTTGCCGGTCCCGGCCTTCCCGGCTCCCGCCGCGGCTGGTTCAGCCTCCGGCCTGCCTCAACTGCACCTTGTACTCAGGTTCCCTAGCTATGCATTCCCGCAACGCCGCCGCATACGATTTCCCGTCCTGATCCCTCTCCTTCGGGTTGACTGCGAGGTTTCTGGCGATGAACTCATTAAGCTTCCCTATATTAACCTGCAGCGATGGATAATTTACATTGAGAAGCATGTAACGGACATCGTCCTTTTCCTTCAGTTTCCCCTCCACGGTGTCGGATTCACGATATACGTCCTTACCAGTGAGCGCCTCTACCAGGACGCAGGTAAGCGAATACAAATCTGCCGCCGGCGTCAGCCTTTTCCACTGGCCATCCTCGTCATCCGGCAATTCAACCAGCGCCCGGATCCGTTCCGGCGCCATGCAGGCCATCGCGTCCTTCACCAGCCCTTCGAACGGCCCTTTGGGATCGTAGACATATCCGATGCCGAAGTCCCCCAGTATGGGGTGGCGTTTGCCCGGTCCGGCCCTGCGGAGGAGGAAATTGGACCGTTTTATGTTGCCGTGCAGGACGCCTTTCTCGTGGACGCCGGCGAGGGCTTCGGCTACCTGCGCGAACATTTCGAGGACTTCCCGCGACAGCGTCCGCCTGAGCGCCTGTCGGGAGATCGGCATGACGTCCAGGTAGTCCATCCTGAATATGTGGCCAATACCTTCCTCGAAGTGTATATCCAAGTACTGGCCGAGCAGAGGGTTGGCGAATTCGCGTATGAAGCGCTGGGAAAACTTGAGCCTCCGGCCGCGCCTGGGATCTACGACCTTCAGCGCATGGATGACATCGCCCTCTGTCTTACAGAGATAAACCTCGCCCAGAAGTCCCGCACCGAGAGATCGTTCCACATGGTATTCGCCAATGGAGGTTATGTTCGGCATGTTTTCCCCCATGCGGCTCCCGGAAAAGGGACCGCTTCCTCTCAGTAGCTATATCGTACCAGCATCCGGAGGCTGGATTGTATTCAACATACATGAGACTAACCGTTATTGCAATATCAGTCAAGTTTGGTTACGGCAAATTTTTCCTGAAAGGCGCGCGAACCTCTCATAAGAGCCTGTCTCGCCCCCCCCGGACTGGGAAGGAAGCGCCCTCGAGTCCTTGCTCCGCGCCCGAGGTGTTGGGACAGGCTCTAAACCAGCAGCGCAACCGGCTCCATGAAAAGATAATGCTCTGCCCCCTGTGCCCCGGCATACGTAACGGTAAGCAGTTACGGTCCAAGGTATCACTCCCTGACGAGCAGATAGTACAGCCGGCCTTCGGATTGGGCGCGACCGGCAAGGTCCATTGCATCGTTGCCAACTCCCATGTAGATGTCCGCGCGACCGGCCGAGCGTATGGCGCCGCCGGTGTCTTGATCCAGCATGAACTGGCGGAAAGGTCTGGTTACGTTCCTGTAGCCGACAGGAACGCGAGTATCTACGAAGCATACTGACGCCCTTGGGAAGACCTGCTTGTCCGTGGCGAGCGTCCGCCAGGCGGTCACCGGCACGTTCAAGGAACCGTAGGGGCCGCCGGAAGTCTCCTGGAAGAACACATACGATTCGTTGCGATACAGGTACTTGTCCATCTCTTCCGGATGCATCTTGAAATATTCCCATATCGTCTTGAGCGACTTTTCCGACCGGCTTATCTTCCCGTCCCTTACGAGTTCCTCGCCCACGCTGACATATTTCCTGTCCGTCTTGCCGGCATAGCCGACAAGCATTTCAGTGCCGTCGGTCAGTTTGAGTAAAGCCGATCCCTGTACGTGGACGATATACGCCTCAAACCTGTCCTTCAACCAGATGAGTTCGAGCCCCTTTCCCTCGAGCAGGCGCCCCTTTTCTATTTCCATGCGCGTTGGGTAGGGTTCCAGGCTTCCGTCGGCTCTCCGCCTGCCGAGCGGCTCTCCATTGGGTCCCTTTGCCAGGTCCGGCGGGAGTTTGTACAGTGGGTGGGCGAATTCTCCGGTCTTCGTCCTGCTGGCCTCGAAGACTGGCGAACAGTACCCGGTGAACAGTACGGTTCCGCTTCCGTCCCACCCGACCGACATGTACACGTCGAATTTCTCTCTCACCATGCGGTTGAGTTCTTCCGGCGTTTTCGCCTCCTTCAATATCCGCCTGAATTCCTCCAGGCTGCGCGTAACGCGTTCGTGCGTTATGCCCTGCACCGGGAAGTGTGCCTTTGAGCTGGGTTTGGCCATGTAGGCCAGGTTATGACCTATGGCTTCGATGAGCGCGGTCTTGTCGCCGAGGTCGGCTGAGAAGTCTGGGATTTCGCCAGGAGCACAAAGTCTGAGCGCCGGGGCGCCCGGCGGGAGCGGACGTCCGTAATCAGGCTTTACTGCGGGCAGTTCCGACTCATGATATTCCCTGGCCCTCCGGCAGCCGCAACTGAAAATCGCAAGGATCGAAACGAGGAACGCCATGATCGTAGCGATTCGAATGGCCATCACGTACGCCTCCCCTTGCCCGTCAAATGGGGCCATCTGCGTCCTTTCCGTGCGCCCCGCCCGTTTCCCTTTGCCGGCGACTCTTCTACGCCAAGTCGAGCGTCCTCAATAGTTGCCGCCCCTGAACTTGAAGATGGACCGCGTCGCGTTGTCGAAAACGTATATCAGCTCGTAGTCGCTGGCCGCCATGTCATGAGGCGTAGCGCAGCTTGCCGGGAGTCTGGCCCGACCTGCCTCGACGCCGTTCCGATCGCAGGCCAGAACGGACCCCTCCGCTGCATCCAGCAGGAATAGACGCCCTGCGCAGCATTCCATGTCGAGTACCCGCTGCCGGACTGACGGCCAGGGACCCTGGAAGGCACGATCCACGTAGACATCCACGTTGCCGGTGCCGCGGTACAAGTAGGTGCGTCCGTCGGCGTCGAGGGCCAGCAGCTTCGGCGCCTTTGTGGACCCGGCCGCCGGGGGGAAGACGGCATCCGGCCTCGGGGGCGATCCCAGCGAGTAGTGATAGATGCTGTTCTGAGCCAGCCAGCATACGACTCCAAGCGTCTTCACCCGGTCCGTCGCTATATCCTGCGGCTCGACCAGCCCCTCCGGCGGCCGGCCGCCCTTCGGGCCATAGGTCCCGAGTACTCCCCCGGACGGGTCAAAAGCCGCGACCGTCGCCGACTCCTCGTCGAGGACGTAGATGTTGCCCGCGATGTCGCAAACCAGATCCTTTGCGCCCGGGATTACCTTCTCTCCTCCGAACTCAAGTATCTGCCAGCCGTCCCTGTCAAAACGGCGAACCATCCGCGTGGCAACATCCAGAGCCACCAGCGATCCGCCGGGACCGCAGGCTATCCTCGCGCCCGCCGACAGCGCATCCCCGACCGGACGGCCAAGCCTTCCCATATAGGTACCCTCGGAAGAGAAGCGATCGAGGACGCGCCCGCCGGCCGAGGCGATGAGAACGATGCCGGATCGCCCGGCGCTTACCCGCGAGGGCGATTGGAGCTGACCGAACGACGTGCTGTAACCGATGGGCTTGCCTTGACGTTTCTCGCCAGATGTCGAGAGAGGCGTCGCCATCCCGCTGCCGCCGTCCAGAACCAGCAGGCTGTCTGTCGAGGCATCGTAGCATATGTCCACGAACGGTCCTGCGCCCGGGCAGGGGAATGGTTTACCCGGTCTTCCGTCGCGGAACGGGAATACCTTCTTCGCACCGGCGTCCAGTACATAGACCGTGCCCTCCCGATCCGTCGTGACTGCCACGGGCTTCTCCAGGGCGCCCGGTCCCACGCTCCCGAACGACTGGAGGAACGTCCCGGCCGGACTGAATACCTGGACGCAGGCCGAGACACCGTCAGGATGCGAATCGAGAACCAGCACATCGCCTGATGGGGCAATCTCGATGTCTATCGGCCAGGTCAACTTGCCGTTGCCGATGCCGGGGCCTCCGACGTCCGGTTGGAGCGGCTGCCCGAACAGACTCGCCCCCTTTATCTTGTAGCGCTTGACCGTCCTGGCCGCCGTGCTCAGCATCCACAAGGTGCCGTCCCTAACCGCCAGGCGATCGAAAGAAAAATCGCCGTAGGAAGTCAGCGATGGAGTATACGCTCCAACATCGGGCCCGAATATCAGGATCCTGCGCTTAACGCCATCCAGGACGTAGGCGTTGCCGCGTTCGTCGAAGGCCATGTCCCTGCACCCTGCCAGGATGCCCGGTTCGTAAACGGTCCCGATCGCCAGATAGGACCTCGGGGGAGTCGCTGATGTTCCCGAGCTGCGCACCTCGACACTTCGCCTCTCCGTCCTCCCCGACGGCGCCACCGCCTCGACAGTCACCTCATATACGCCCTTCGCGGCCGGCGCGACCCATTTCGTCTTCGGCTCCGTGGTCCTTGTTGCCAGCAGCATTCCGGTCTCTGCGGACGCCTTCCCGCCTCCACCGCCCCCGCCGCCACCCGCTCCCATCTCTCCCATGTCCTTCGCCGCCGCCGACCACCGGTAATGGACGAAGGCGCCATCGGCCGGGACTACCTCCAGCTCCAGATCTATCTCTTTCCCGGCAGGCGCTTCGTCCGCGGATTTCCTGAGCGATATTACCACCGGGAATTCGCGCCTGCCGATCGGGACGGAACTGGACGCCGCCAGCATGCCCTTGCATGCCTTTTTCTTCGCCTCTTCGGGGGTGTCGGGAGCAAACGCGCAAAGGCACGAGCGCGCATCAACCTTGACGGCCTCGATCCGCGCCACGGACCGCTCTTCCATCAGCACGGTTTCTTTAGTCATCGGCAGGATAACAGCACGCGCCCTTTCAAATATATCGAAGGCCATGCCGGCTCTGATGCCATCCTCGCTCCCCTTGTCCAGCGCTACGAAATCCCCTTCAACCGCCACGACCTCGGCGAGGATTCTCCCGCCTGTTCCGCCGCCCCCCGGTCCATCCGCTGGCTTCGATCCGCCCCTGGCCGCGGCGCCACCGATCTGTTCCGCGCCGGCAAGCCACCATTTCCCGTCCACCTTCTCGAAAGCGAGCTTTTGCCGGACGGCGGCGGAGATCTCGCGGTCGAGCTCCAGGAGCCTGAGCCTGAAATCCCACTCGCACTCGACCGTGGCCGATACCACCCCGCCGACCGCGGTCGCAGCCGCAGCGGCGCCTCCGCCCTCTCCGGGATCGTGATCCCCGGTGCCGCCCGGCTGTCCCGCCCGCCGCCCGATCGTGATGGCCGATGCGTCCTTCAGAGTGCGGCGCGAAGACAGGAATACGATCCCGGCGTCGGCGAACCGGCGCGCGTCCTCTTCGAAGTTCTGGCGAAAGCGACCAGCGGAAGGTCGCGGATCGAGCATCGCCGCCACCTTCGCACCGAAGTCGCGGCAGGCGAATGCGGCGTCAAGATCGGCCAGCCTCCCGCCGATGGCCCGCCTGTCCCGCCCATCCTCCGCCTTCCGGCGCATATCCATCGCGGCCCGGTCCGCCGCCATCGCGGCATCCTTCTTCGCGATCTCGTCGAGCGTGGAGATGCATTCGTCGAAGCGGCCGTTCTCGAGGAATCTGGAGGCCCGCTCGAGGAGATCCACGGCGGTCTTCAGCTTCGCCCCCTCGGCCACGCACTCTTCCATCCGTTTCCTGGCATCTGCGAAATCCGGGGCCAGCTTCAGCAATTCCGCATATATTCCGGCCGCCTCGTCGTATTTTTTCTCCCTGCGTCCGGCCTCCGCCGCCTCCAGCAGTTTCGCCGCCCGCTCCACATCCGACCGTACCGCCCTCGTCTCGTCCTCCGAAGCCCCCAGAGCGATCGCCGACTCCAGCGCCTTCCGGGCTTCGTCCAGCCTTCCGGCAACAAGGCGGGCTCCGGCCTCGGCCATCGCCCGGGCCTTCCCCTCCTGTTTTTTAAGCGCCTCCTCCGCCTTCCTCTTAGACTCCGCAACCATCTTCTCGGCTATAGCCGTGGCCCTTCGCTGGGCAAGATCGTGCAACCTGTGATGCAGCGGCGTATCTTCGGCTACGCCGTCGTATATCTCCTTCGCCTCTTTCCACTTCGCCTCACGATCAAGCTTCTCGGCATCGAGGATCCTCTCCTCCCATTTCCTTTCCGCCTCCGCCTTCAACCTTTCCGCTTTCCCCTGCAGCGACCGGATATCAGCCGATCCAGGATCGCACTCCCCGGCCTTTTTCAGGAGCGCCGCGGCCTTCTCGATATCTTTCCACTGAGGGCGTTCCGCGGCCAGGATGCCGCGCGCTTCGGCTACCCATACGTCCTTTTCCCTGGCCGCGATGGTCTTGATGTTCTCCGCCTTGCGCCGCAACTCCTTTAAGTCCCGGAAGTCCGGATCCAGCGCCTCGACTTCTGCCAGCAGCCTAAGAGCTTCCTCGGCGTCTCTCCAGCCGGCCCCCGGCTTTTCCAGAAGAAGTCTGGCCTTTTCACAGGGTTCTGCGAGTTCCGGCCCCGGTTCAAGCTTTATCGTTCCTTTGTCCAATGGCGGCCGGATCTCGCCTTCCTCTGACAATACGAATTCCTTCTCGACCTCCCGGTAGCCGGGGGCCGTCACCTTCAAACGATACCTGCCCGGCGGCAGAGGTATCCCGGCCGGATCGCGCATGTCCGCCGCCTCTTTCAGATTGTCTCCGCTCAGAGATACGCTCGCCTTCGCCGGCAGCGCCTCCTTAAGCCACGGGAACGATACCATGAAAGTCTTATCTCTCGTAACGAAGTAGAACGCGGTCGCGCCGGCCGCCACTACAAGAAACAGCGCGGCAGCCATGCCGGCGATCAGGGCCTTGACAGGCGAATCCAGGCGCCTGGGAGAGATGCGCATCGTCGGGTCGGTGGTGCGTTCGAAGGTGGCTGTCGCGGGACCGCCGGGCGACGGCGTGGCGTGGGCGGCCGGGATGGGAGTGACGGCCGGAAGTGCTTCCTCGCGTAACGCCTGCTCGCCGGTTGCCAGCCGGGTTGGCGAAAAAGGCAGCATCGTCGCGGCCCCGCCATCTCCGGTGCCCCCCCGGGCGCCGAGCACCATCATCCTGTCTTCCGCCTCGGTCCCGCCGGACAGAAACGGCGACAGCGCCCGCAACAGCTCCTTCGGGGTCGCGAATCGGTCCTCCGGACGCTTGGCCAGGCACTTCATGACCACCGCATCCAACTGGGGCGGCACCGCCGGGTTCACCTGCCCCGGGGGTTTCGGCATCTCGTTGAGATGCTTGAATATCAGGCCTGCTATACTGTCGCTCTTGAAGGGAGATGTCCCCGTCAGAACCTCGTAAAGCACCACTCCCAGCGAGTACATGTCGCTACGGCAATCCACATGGCCGCCTGAGGCCTGTTCCGGACTCATGTACGCCGGCGTACCAACCACGTAGCCGGGCAGGGTTACGTTCTGGAGGTCCCCGGTGGCGCGCGCAAGTCCGAAATCCGTAACCTTTACCGTACCGTGCCGGTCTATCATGATGTTCCCGGGTTTTATGTCGCGATGGACTATCCCGCGCTCGGAAGCAACGACGAGAGCACGCGCCACCGCCGCGGCTATCTCGACCGCCTCGGCAACGCTGAACCGCCTGCCTTTCCTCATGAGATTGTCCAGGCTGGCCCCTTCAACAAACTCCATCGCAAAATAATGCGTCCCGTGATCCTCCCCTACCGCATATACCTGTACCACGTTGGGGTGTATGAGACTGGCGGCGGCTCTGGCCTCGCGGACGAACCTCTTCACGAATTCCTCATTGTTCGACAGCCCCTTGGGTAATACCTTGAGGGCCACGGGACGATCCAGGCTGAGCTGGCGGGCGCGGTAGACCACTCCCATCCCGCCTTCCCCAAGCTTGCCCTCCACTACGAAGTCGCCGTATCTCAGATTATGCGATGCCGTTCCATCTACCATCTGGCTTCCCCCACATAATAACAGGACCTCCGCACCGGGCCGCCGGGATCCGGCTGGAGGTTTCCGGGCAGCTCTTATGGGGACAGAACCCGATACAAGTGGATTCCTCTAATCTGGAGCGCTCTTTTCGGATCGGTACTGCCCCCTTTAGTTCCAAAATAAGCTGCAATCATCATCAAATCAAGCTGATCCTCAAAGGCTCAAAGGCGACGGCCGGTTGCGCTGTTCCCGGACGGGAGGAAGATTTGCACGGGCGGCGGGGGCTTATCCCAGCTCTTCAGAGAGATCCCGCGGCTGCCAGATAGCGTTTCCTGCGATTTCTCCCCAAGCGTTTTTCAGAGCGGGCCGGAGGCAAATCTGCGCGTAACCCTCTGCGGCTATCCGTCGTGTCCTCTCTGACAGACCTCCTGCGGGCCAACAGCTCAACTGGCTCCAAGGGCGATGGGGGTGCATGGCCGTAAGTGCGGAGGCCAGCTGGGCAATCTGAGAACCGTCGGGGAGGGTAATTGTTTGCCGTGCCCATATGGGGCGCACGGCATAGCGGCCTTATTTGCAGCAGCGCCACTGTTCCCCCGTTCGGGCGAGCCACTACAAATGACAGCCGCCACCCGAACGCGGTAATCTCCCCTCACATCCAACGCTTCCGCCTGAACAGGAATATCATTAGGGCCGCTATCGCGGCCATGACCGCCAGCATCGCCGGGAAACCGTACTCCCAATCCTTTCCCCAAAGGCGCTCGAAGTTCATTCCGTAGACGCTGGCCAGGAACGTGAGCGGGATAAACACCGTGGCTATGACCGTCAGGACCTTCATGACGGCGTTCATGCGGTTGCTGACGCCGGTCAGGTATATTTCGAGCGCGCCGGACAGGAGGTCTCTGTGCGCCTCCAGTATCTCCACGGCCTGCACGAGGTGGTCGTATACGTCGCGGAGATAAAGCCGGACGGCGTCGCCTATCAGCGGCGTTCCGCGTTCCAGGCGGACGACGGCTTCCCTCAGCGGCCAGACGCTCCTCCGCAGGATCAGCATGTCGCGCCGCAGCGACTGGATGTCCTTCAGCGTCCGCTCCCCCGGTGACGATGCGGCCTCGATCTCGATGCGCTCCAGCGCCTCCTCCGTCTTTTCCAGAACCGCGAAATAGCCGTCCACGACGGCGTCTACGAGCGAATAGAGCAGAAAGTCGGCGCCCATGCTTCGAACGCGGCCTTTCGACTTTCTAAGCTGTTCCAGGACGACGTCCCACGCCGGAAGGGGGCCTTCCTGAAAGGTCAGCAGCGTCCCTGGCATAAGTATGAGCGATATCTGTTCCTCCGCGACGCGCCCGCCGCCTCCTCCGGACGAAAGCGCCCTGAGCACCACGAACAGGCGCCCGTCGTATTCCTCGATTTTTGGACGCTGCACGGTGTTCGCGATATCTTCGAGGATCAGGTGGTGTATTCCGAAGATGGAACCTATCCCGGTCACGGTATCGGGATCATGGACCCCCTCGACGCGGATCCATCGAACCCCGCCTCCGCCCGGCTCCCGCGTCAGGCCGGCCAGGCGCTCCGCCACCTCTGCCGACATCCCTTCCGATACGCTCTCCTCCATATGCCCCGGGTCATACGTCACGATATGAACGCGCACCGTATCGGTTCTTCTTTCGCCGGTATGGACGACCGTTCCAGGCGGGAGGCCCGCCTTCTTCGACCGTTTTTTCGATATGCCGGGCATTCTGTCCGACCCCTTCCGCTCCGCCCCGATGCCGCCGGCCCTCACACATCCTCCAGGATATGGTCGAGTTTTTCGCACTTTGTCCGGAGGTACCGCTCGTTGGGAGGCGAAGGCGGTATCACCAGCGGCACGCGCTCGACCACGCTCAGGCCATATCCCTCCAGCCCGACGATCTTGCGCGGATTGTTAGTCATCAGGCGCAGCTTGCGGACGCCGAGATCAGCCAGCATCTGGGCGCCAAATCCGTATCTGCGGAGGTCCGGCTTGAAACCGAGCGCCCTGTTGGCCTCGACCGTATCCGCCCCCCTGTCCTGCAGGGCGTAGGCCCGCAGCTTGTTCTCCAGCCCTATGCCGCGGCCCTCCTGTCTCATATACAGCAGGACGCCCTTTCCCTCGCGGCCTATCGCGGAAAGCGCCGCCTCCAGCTGCGCCCCGCAGTCGCACCGCAGACTGCCGAGCGCGTCTCCGGTAAGGCACTCCGAATGTACCCGCACCAGAACCGGCTCGGTCTGCACAACTCCGGGACTGATTCCTCCAGCAGCCAGCGCCAGGTGCGACTCCTCGGATATCTTCGACCTGTACAGGTAGAGCCGGAAATCTCCGTGCCGCGTGGGGAACGCGACGTCCGCCACGCGCTCTATGAGGCGTTCGGTCGTCCGCCGGTACTCTATCAGGTCCGCTATGGACACTATCTTCATGCCGTGCTCGGCGGCAAACAGCTCGAGCTGCGACAGCCTGGCCATGGTGCCATCCCTGTTCATTATCTCGCATATGACCGCCGCCGGTTTCAGGCCGGCCAGTCTGGCCAGATCCACGGCGCCTTCGGTATGGCCGGCGCGGACCAGCACCCCTCCGGGGCGGGCGCGCAGGCAGTCGAGATGGCCGGGACGGACCAGATCGTCGGGATGCGCATCGTCCGCTATGGCGGTCAGGATGGTCCTGCACCTGTCGTGAGCCGAAACGCCGGTCGTTATACCGATCCGCGCGTCCACCTTGACCGTGAAAGCCGTCCCGGTCGGCGTGGTATTCTCGGCTGTCTGAGGGGTAAGACCGAGCCGTTCGCAGCGTTCGGCCGTCAGCGCCAGGCACAGAATGCCACGGGCATGCTGCAAAATGAAATTTATCTTTTCCGGCGTGGCGTGTTCGGCCGCCAGAACGATATCGCCTTCGTTTTCGCGGTTTTCGTCATCCACCAGTATGAGCATCTTGCCGGCACGCAAATCCGCCAGCGCGTCCGGTATCGAGGCGAACGGACTCTGGCCCGACGGCATCTTTTCCGGAGGTATCGTCCCGCTCATATGCATCCCCCACATCTTCTCACGGGATCGGGCGGCTTCCCGTCACTCAGCCGGGTCTGACCGGCACGCGACAGGCCCGCGCCATCCGGCACCCCGGCGATCCCTGCCGCCGCTGCCACGCCGCGACCCGATCGAGCGCGACGGCTGCGCCGCCGTGCCTTCTCCGCCGGTCGCCAGACGATCCGGCCGGTTACGAAATGATAATCCCGGACCGGGCTTGGCGCCATGCGTAAACGCACGTGCCGGCCATTTCCCGGCGCGCCCTTCAGAGCCTGTCCGGAAACCTCCGGAAGGGAAGGGAGGCGACCTCGAGTCCAAAGCTCCGCGCCCGAGGTTTTCAGATGGGCTCTTAGAGCCTCCCGTGAAACGAGCTGCGTCAAGGCCGGATGCCGTTTCCCGAGCCGGTTGAGATGTCCCCGGACGGAGCCGGTTGCGATGTCTCCGTGCGGGGGAGAGATTTGCGCGGGCGGCCGGGGGCTTACCCCAGCCATCCAGAGTGAACACGCTCCCGCAGATTTGCGGTTTTTGCGACTTTTACCCCAGGCGTCATTTAGAGATCGCCGGAGATAAGCCTGCGCGTACATTTCCGCGCCCGCTTCGTCGCGTTCTCTCTGACAGCCGTTTCTGCGGACCGACAGCGCAACCGGCTTCCGGCACCCGGACCTCCGCGCGCTTCAGAGCCGCAGGCGCGCCAGCCAGATGCCGCAGCGCTGGACCTTGCCGCCTTCGCGGTAAGTGCCGTTATCGTAGCCGTGGCCGCTGTAGTACGACAGGAGCGCCGTGCCGTCGCCGAGGTTGCAGAAGCCGGCGTAGGAAGTGTCCCCGCCAGATGGAAGGTCGAAGAGCGGGTCCATCCGGCCTGACACCGGGTCGAGCCTGAACGCGCGCGTCGCCATCCCGCGGTCCTTTCCTCCTTCGGCGTCGCGCGGCGAGCGGCCTACGGCGAGCAGCGTCCCGTCCGGAAGCCGCTCCAGCAGCGGCCCCTGCAGGAAACGCTCGCACTCCACCTTCCGCCACTCGGTATAAGGCGGCCCGGCGCGGGCCAGCAACGGCCTGTACGGCGGCTCCTCGCGGCGGACCAGCGCCAGCAGCTCCCCGTCAGGCATGAAGCAAAGTTCGGTTTCGTTCGCCCGCTCGTCGGGATGGATGACCGAGATCAGGCGCCAGTCCAGACCGTCTTCCGAGCGGTAGAGTTCGACCCGGTAGTCTTCCGCCTCCTTCGCCGGGGCGTAGCCGGCCGAATACAGCGCCCCGTCCGGTCCCCGCCGCACGGAAGGCGGCTACAGTCCCCTTCCGGCCATGCGCGTGGGGAGGCGGCGCCGGGGGCTGCCGCTTACTCGTCGATCCCGAAACGGCGCATCCAGTCCTCGACCTCGCCGGCGTCCAGCTTCCCCTCGGGCTTTTCGCCGGACCCGGGCTGCCGGTTCCGCGCCTGGTATGCCTTCGCCCGCTTCTCCATCGCCGCGATGAATTCCTCCACTCCGACGACCTTCGCCCCCCTCTCCCTCGCCGCCCTTCCCAGCGCCCTGTCGCTCGTCACAACCGTGCATTCGGCCGGCCGCGGGCAACCGTCTAGCTCTTCGAGTATCCTTCGATCCGCCGTCTGACCCTCGTCGGAAAATACCACCCTGACTCCGGGGGACGAACAGAACCGCGGAGCTGATGCCGCGACGTCCGAGCCGTCGAAAACAAGTACCGTTTCCACGCCGGATCCTTTCCCTTCCCGCCGGTAGCTCTCGAACACAGCGCATATTGCGGCGCGGACTTCCTCGAACGGACGCCGCCCCAGCATCCGCGAGAGGCGCTTATGCCGGAACATGAAATTACATGCGTCAACGATAAGGCGCATCCGCAATCACCTCCATAATAGCAATCCGGTCCATTCAGCCCTTCCGCCTTATATGGCGGGGGGGGGGGCCGTAAATGCAGGGTCTTGAAGCGACCCGCAGGGGACGCGCCCCGGGTACATATCCGGTCAGCGCCATTCGAACC
>JAOACM010000305.1 GCA_026417845.1 Planctomycetota bacterium
GCATAAACACATACCACGGGCTGCTCCAGTTCGAATGCGACGGCCGCCCGGACGGCGCGCGTCCGCACGGACGCGAGTTCGCGCTGGATTATTACGAGGAGAAGAAACGGCGCGCGGATGCATCCGGCAGCCGGGAACCCTTCCGGCTCAGCCACCAGGAATGCCAGGAACTGTTCGACGAGAGCGCGATGACCTATCATCGGTACGTCCTGCTTCTGCAGATCGGCGACTACGACCGCGTGATACGAGACACCGAACGGAACATGCGGATATTCCGGTTCGTCCACGAGCACGGCGAGCTGGCCGAGGACCGGGATTACCTGGAGAAGTGGTGGCCGTATATCCTGCGCATCCATTACACCGCCAGGGCCATGAAGAAGGCCGCGGAATCCGACTTCGCCGGAGCCGTCGCCGAGGTCCGCGAGTGCGCGGAGAAGATAGAGGCTCTGCCGCCGATGGACGACGAGACGTTCCGCGTAGAGAAGAAGCGGTCCATGGACGCCTTGGCGGAGATGGAAAAGGCGTTCCGCGAGAGGCTGACCGTGGCGCCGGCGGAGGAAGACGAGATCGCAAGGCTCGAGCGCGAGAAGGCCGAGGCGGTCAGGCGACAGGATTACGAGAGGGCAGCGGAGCTGCGCGACGAGATACGCCGCCTCCGCCGCCTGAGAGGGCAGGACCGGGGTCAGGCGAGAGAAAAGGGTCCGGAGGCGGATCCGGAGCGCGGAGAGGAACCGGCGAATTAGGCCGGCGCCGGATCGGTCGGCGTCCAGGGGGAGCCGGGGGGCGGCGTCGGCCGCCTTCCGGACTCTCCCCTTCCGGGGAACGGCGGACGTGCCGCCGGGCGCGCCGGTAGGCCGGAGACCGGGGAGGGGAAAACAGATGGGGTACTTCAACGAGCTGCGGAAGGAGTTCGACCTGTTGATCGCATGGCTGGACGTCAAGAAAGAGGAGGGGGCGGATGTTTTGCCTCTGGAGAAGCGGATCCGGGAGGCGATGGCGAAGCTGAGAGGGGAAGCCGAGAAGCTCCCGATAGATCCGGAGATGGACCGTCGGGAGCCAGTTGGGCTGGAGGATATAAAGGCCCTGAGGCCCAGGGGTCCACGCACCATGCCGCTCGACCTCTCTGACGAGGCGCTTCAGGACAGGCTGCTCGGCGCCTGGCTCGGCCGCGCGGCCGGATGCGTGCTGGGGATACCGTGCGAGGGGATGAGCAAGTCGGCGATAAAGCAATCCGCCGACGCGCTGGGCTGCAAATACCCCCTCGAAGACTACTGGCCTCTGGACCCCAGACCCCACAACTCCCACAACAGGCACTACGGGCTTACGCCAAGGAAGTTTTTCCTGAAGCCGAACATGTCGTTCGTCGGCACCGACGACGATCTGACCTACACGCTCCTGGGTCTTCTGATACTCGAGGAATACGGGCTGGACTTCACCGCGGAGGATGTCGGGAAGGCATGGCTGAAGTATCTTCCGATGGCGTGCACCGCCGAGCACGTGGCGCTGGAGAACCTGAAGAAGGGGCTTAAGCCTCCGAAAACCGCGCTGACGGATAATCCCTACTGGGAATGGATAGGCGCGGACATAAGGTCGGATCCGTGGGGCTACGCGGCGCCGGGGCTGCCTGAGAAGGCCGCGGAAATGGCGTACCGGGACGCATCCGTCAGCCACATAAAGAACGGCACATACGGGGAGATGTTTTTCTCCGCGGCCATAGCGGCCGCTTTCGTCGTGGACGATCCGATCGAGGCGATCCGCATCGGGCTGACGGAGATACCCGCGGAGTGCCGGACCGCGAAGGCCGTGAGGGAGACGCTGCGATGGTGCGCATCCGACCGGAGCTGGGACAAAACCACGGACCGGATACTGAAGAAGTACGAAGGGATGAGCATGGCACATACGATAAACAACGCCGCGCTGACCGTAGCGGGGCTTTATTACGGCCGGGGCGACTTCGGGAAGACGATAGCGCTGACAGTTATGGGCGGCGTGGATACCGACTGCACCGGCGCCACGGCCGGCTCGATAATGGGCGCGATCCTGGGCGCGAAGAGGCTTCCGGCGAAGTGGCGCGATCCGCTGGGCGGATATGCCGAGACGTACATGAAAGGGAAGCGGCGCTTCAGGCACATGGATGTGGCGAAGCGGTTTCTGAGGATAGCGCGCGAGGCGCGGGGCCGGTGGGGCGGCGCGGCCGGAACAGTTCTGTCAGGCCGGGACTGGCGGAGGGCCGGAGGATGACGATGGCCATAAGATTCCCGCGGTTGGCGATCGCGTGGGTGCTGCCGGTTTGCATCGCGACTGCGGCTGAAGAGCCGCGGCCGTCCGGCGATCGGACCGGAGCGATGGTCTGGATCGTCTCCGGGCAGTCCAACGCCACTGGGCAGGGAGAGGCGCCGGGCCTGCCGGCCGATCCGCTCGTCAAGACGTTTGATGAGAAAGCGGGCGCTTGGGTTCCAGCCGGCGATCCTCTGCCGTTCAGCCCCGCCGAGGGGAAATGGAGCAGGCAATCCCGCGGCATCGGCCCGTGGAGGACCGCGGCGCAGATGGTGACTGGAGCCACGGGAAAGGAAATCCATTTGGTCGGCTCCACGCTGAACGGAACCTCCATCGCGACATGGGACGATGGGCAGCCGGGGTGGGCGCTGCTGTCGGGGGTGTTGGGAAAACACGGTAAGGATGCCGAGATATTCCTGTGGTACCAGGGTGAGAGCGACGGCATAAACCGGACCCCGCCGGACGTCTATTTGAGTAAATTGAAGGCCTTGGTTGAACGGGTTCGCCAGACCGCGCGCAAGCCTGAGATGCCGGTGGTGGTCGTGCAGATCGGCGCCGTCGGGGCGGAGGGGACGATGGATCCCATCCGCGAGGCCCAACGGCGATTCGTGATGGAGGACGGGCGCGCGCTGCTTGTGCCGGCGCTGGGCCGCAAGATGAAGGATCAGTACCACCTCAGCCGGGATGGCTGCCTGGAGCTGGGCCGGGAGATCGGCCGGGCTCTCTTGAAGACACGATATGGGCGGAAAGATGAGGACTGGCCAGGCCCGGTCATGGATGCGGCCGTGTTGAGCGCCGACGGCAGGACCGTCACGGCGCATTTCGCGGAAGCGAGGCAGTTGAGCGGATGCCTGGCGGCCGACTTTTGCGTTCTGAAGGATGGCAAAGCCGTGCCGTGCGCTGGCGCCGAGGCAGCGGGGACTCTCGTAACTCTTACCTTTGCAGTTCCCGTGCGGCTTCCGGCCAAGGTGGCGTATGCGCAGGGCTGTGCGCCGCGCGCTGCTCTCGTGGACGAGGCCGGCAACCGCGCGCCGGCCGTGCAACTGGAACTCGTCCACGGGCCACCGCCGGCGGACCGGTTCACCATCGCGCCGAACGGTGCGGGGCCTGGATCGGCGGGAACGAAGTAGCGACGGAAGGAGACGAACCATGTTCGAGAGATGTCCGGCTATCCCGACCGTGATCGCCTGCGTCCTGTTGTCGGCATCATCCGTTACCTCCGTCGCCGGCGAGGCATCCGCGCCGCCCAGGCCGGCGCCGCTGACGCCCGACGAGATAAAGGCCGAGCTGGCCAAGGAGACGCCGGAGCAGAAGGCGCTCCGCGCGGAACTGGCGGAGCTGGCCCGGAGGGGCGAGAAGATATACTTCGCCTCCACGCTTGACGGAACCTCCCGCGTCTACGTCATGGCCCCGGACGGTTCCGGTCTGGAATGTCTCACTCCGCCGCCAGCGACCTTCGCCGACAAGCCCCACGTCTCGCCTGACGGCAGGAAACTGGTCGTTAACTATGGCCTTTCCAAGGAAGAAGCTGCCAGGCTGCCGGTGGACCCGACGTTCAAGCGTCCTCCCGGCAATTCGGTCCTGGCGATTGTAGATATCGCCACCAGAAAGGTGGAACCGCTGTGTCTTGGCGACAACGGATATTGGTCTCCGGATGGAAAGAAAATCTGCTACAACACCGACGGTCGCCAACGGAAGATCGGCATATTCGACGTCGAGAAAAAGACCGAAAGGATCGTAAACCATCCCGGGATACCGGACAGCGTCATGTTCCCGAATTTCTCGCCGGACGGCAGATGGCTGCTGATCGGGGGGTATCCGTTCTCGCTGGCGGAGCTTAATCCCGAGGGCACGGGACTGGCCGGGAACGGCAGGATCGCACGCCTCAACGGTATTGGCGGTGGCTGCAACAACGAGTTCAGCAAGGACGGCAAATTGTTCGTCTACGTGATAGATACCTATGGGGATGCCGGCGGATGGATATGCTGGGCCGAGTTCAATCCTGGCGGCAACATGGTCGGGAAGAAGCTTCCCTTGGGCTGGCCTGATCAGTCGGTGAATTACTATCCGGATCTGTCGCCGGACGGAAAGTACATGGTTTACTCCCACGCGGAGATGAAGAGCGGCGTGCAGTCCTGGACGATCAAGACCGATCAGGAGCTTTACGTCACGCGCTTTCCGGACTGCAAGGCCACGGTGCGACTGACCTGGAACAGGGCGAGGAACATGCATCCGGTCTGGTGGGGTCCGCCTGGGGCGAGGTGACCGTGGGCCGATCCGCCGCCGGGAACGAACCGGGAAGGCCGAGATGGCCCTGCTTTACAAAGACGACTGGGAAGAAGCCAAAACGCGCTACCGGGCGTGGTGGGCGGGCGAGTGCATCGGCCGCTGCGCGATGGCCGTGACCGCCATCAGGGACGGCGCGCCTTCGAGCCTCCGCCCCTCCGAACCGGACGACCCCGAAGTCAAGTGGACCGATCTCGATTACTGGGCGAGGCTGAACGCCTGGCGCCATGAACGCACTTTCTTCGGCGGCGAGGCTTTCCCAATTTGGAGTTGCGGTTATCCGGGCCGCGAGAACCTGGCGGCCTTCCTGGGTTGCCCCGTGCGTTTGGATCGTCATACTGCCTGGCTCGATCCCATCCTTACCGGTCCGGAACTCGATATCGGCGGTCTGGACATCGCTCCCGACAACCGTTGGTGGAGGTTTACGCTGCGGGCGCTGGAATTCGCCGCGAAGGAGAGCCGGGGACGGGCCATCCCTTCCATAGGCGCCTTCGGCGCCAGCGGCGACACGCTGGCCTCGCTGCGCGGCACGGAGCGGTTGCTCTACGACATCGTCGAGCGCCCCGAACAGGTCCGGGTCGCCGAACGGCATATAATGGACCTGTGGATCCGGGTCTACGAGAGCTTCTATGCGGCGGTCGGCGGGCCCTCCGAGGGTTCCACTTGCTGGTTCGGCCTCTGGTCCCCCGGTCGGACCTACGCGATCCAGAACGACTTCGCCTCAGCCGGTTGCGCTGTCTCCGGACGAGAGGGAGATTTGTGTGGGTGGTGAGGCGGCTTACCCCAGCCCTCCAGAGTGAACGCGCTCCCGCAGTATTGCATTTTTCGCGATTTTTACCCCACTTTTTTCTTGACTCGGATATTCGTTGCGGTGTATATTGTTATGTAAGATCTCTCCGCCGGCGGACAGGGGAGGACAGGTCCTCCGGCCGAAGGGACGCGAAGGGCTGGCGAAAACCGGCAAGGCGCCGGATGTGAATACGCCCGCGCCACGGATCGAAAGGAGGACCCCCGATGAAAATCTACACCGTCCAGACGCTGTTTCCCTGGGAGGAACTCGAAGACAATCCCTCGCTGGATACCATCAAACGTCTCTTTGAGATAGTTCCTGTCTCTTATACACATCT
>JAOACM010000306.1 GCA_026417845.1 Planctomycetota bacterium
GTGCTGAGGGGCGGCGGATAGCGATAGAGGCGCCGCTGCTGCGGATGAGCAAGGCGGAGATAATCTGCTTCGGTCTGGCTCTGGGCGTGGATTACTCGCTGACTTTCAGCTGCTACGATCCGTCGCCGGGCGGAATCGCCTGCGGTCTCTGCGACGCCTGCCGCCTGCGGCTGAAGGGCTTCCGCGAAGCGGGACTCAAAGATCCGATCCCGTATGCCCGTGGCGGCACCGCCGGGGCCGACGTATAGGGAGCGGCGGCTCGCCGGCCGCATTACCGGCGCTTCCCGGTCCCCGGCTGGCATCCCGCGGTATGGCGCGCCAGGAAGGATGGGGTTCATGACAGTAGGAGGCGCAGGGCAGTTCCAGGGCGGCGTCAGGCCGGACGTTGCGTTTTCCATGGCCATCTGCGAGGGATGAATGCCGGCAGGGATCCCGGCATTCCCGGCGGTTACGGCCATGCGTCCGGAAGACTGCTCAGTGGAGGGTGCCGCATTGAAAAAAGTGGCCGATCTGGAGAGGGCGCTGAGCGATTTCGACGCGGCCAGACGCAGAGCGGCTATCGAGGAACTCGCTGCCCTGATGCGTTCCGGCGCCATACAACGCCATGCGGCCCGGGCTGAGGTCAACCTGCATTTTCACTCGTTCTTCTCGTTCAACGCCGAAGGCTGGTCTCCGTCGCGCATAGCATGGGAAGCCGCGAAGTACGGTCTGGAGGTCGCCGGCTGCGTTGACTTCGACGTGCTGGACGGAGTCGCGGAGTTTCTGGATGCGGGCGACCTTCTCGAACTGAAGACGGTGGCGGGCATTGAGACCCGTGTATTCGTGCGCGAATATTCCGACAGGGAGCTGAATTCCCCCGGTGAACCTGGCATCGCATACTACATGGGGGCCGGGTGCGTCCGGGTTCCTGCCGGCGGGAGCGCCGCGGGAGAGGCGCTGCGCGCCCTGAGAGAGATGGCGCGGGAACGGACCGGACGGATGGCGGCCCGGGTCAGCGGATTCCTGGGCCGCATCAGGCTTGACTGCGAACGCGACGTGCTGCCGCTTACCCCCTCGGGCAACGCCACCGAACGCCATCTCCTGGCGGCATATGACAGAAAGGCGAGGGAAGAATTCCGCGGCGACGAATCCGTGATGGCCTCATTCTGGGCAGAAAAACTGAGGGTGCCGGTAGAAGAGATACGCGCGATCCTGAACGACACGCCGAAATTCCACGAGCGCATCCGGGGGGCGCTGATGAAGCGCGGCGGCGTCGGTTACGAAAAACCCGACGCCGGGCGTTTCCCGACGCTCGATTCCTTCACCCGGACCGTACAGGAGACCGGGGCGCTTCCGGTCTACGCCTGGCTGGACGGAACTTCGCCGGGCGAATCGGACGCCGGAACGTTGTTTGAGTTCATGAGTGCTTCCGGCGCCGAGGCGGTAAACATTATACCCGAGCGCAACTGGAATATCCCGGACCCGGACGTCAAACGCCTTAAGATCCGAAAACTGCACGAGGCGATAGCTGCGGCGGAGGCGTTGGACCTGCCGATACTGGTCGGGACGGAGATGAACAGAGCCGGGCAGCCGTTCGTAGACCGGTTCGATGCGCCGGAGCTGCTGCCGTTCAGGGAAGCGTTCCTGGCAGGCGCGCGTTTTTTATACGGGCACACCCTGCTCTCGAGGGTCGCCGGGCTCGGGGCTGCCGGGACGTTCGCCCGGGACTCATTCCGGTCCCGCCGCGAGAGGAACGCCTTCTATGCCAGGGTCGGATCGGCTCCAAAGCCGTCCGGCAGAACGCTGGATCGCCTCAGGACCGCCGCGGAAAAAGGAGACGCCGGCGCGATACTGATCGCGCTCGAAGGCGGAACGATTTAGAACCTGTCCGAAAACCCGCCGCCGCTGCGGCGCGAAAACGAAACGGCCGGGCAGTTGTTTGCCGATCCATATGCGTAAGGCACAGGGATGATGGGTACAGTTGTAATGCTATTGCTGTTCCGCTCGAGCGCACCACTGCGAATAGCAGCCCCAGCCTGAAACCTGCGAACAATTACGCGGCCGGCTGCCCCGCGAGGAGCACGATATCATCCTGGAAGACAAAGCATCCGGAAGCTGCGTTAAGGTCTTATTTCAGTTGCCGCCCTCTGCGTCGGGGGCGATACCGGATTCGCATTGGAGCGGGGATTCAGGGTTTGGCCGGCGGTCTGGGCTGTTCGTCCTTCGGCTTTTCCGTCTTTGGTGGCGAGGGAATGGTCGAGGACTTTGCGAGTTTCATCGCCCCTTCAAGCGAGGGGCCAGGAGATGGCAGCAGAGGCGGCGCCTCTCTGATGCCGGACTCGGGGACATCGAGGTCCACCGGGTGAAATTCCACCACCTTCCGCTCGGCCACGAACACGAACCGTTCGCCAGCCGTGTACTCGGAAACACTTTCCGCCGGGAACGGTGCCGCGACGGCGCGCGCGTGGCTTTTCGGCGCCTCAACGACTATATCGCCCTCCGGAAGCTTGAACTCCCCGGCAGCGTCCGGATCTTTCCAGAGCAGAACAATAAGAAGCCAGACAGCGGCCAGGGCGAGGAATATGCGGCCCAGATGCCGGTCGAGGAACCAGGCCAGTTCGGTCATCGGATCCTCCCGATGGAACGGTTCGTGTCGGAATCGGCAACCGGGTTTCCCTTCCGGTCCGCCCCGGCGATTCCCGGCCGCCCTGCGCCGGCCGTCTCCGCCTTCCTTCCGCCCACCCCCGTCCTCTCTCCTCTCCGCTTCTCTCCGCTAGGAGCGCCTCTATTGCTTCCGCAACGCCCGTCCGCGCCCGCCGGCCGACAGGTTCCCGCTAACGATCCTTATTTCATCCTTCCCGGCGCCACATATCTGGCGGATGACGGCCCGGACATCGCGACCTGCCTGTCCGGCACCCCATGGCTCGGGTGGAACCGGACCTGCGTCCATCCAATCCTGCCCGGGCGCCGGTCAGTATTTGTCGAGCGGTATCGGGACGGGCTGCCCCTCCGTTTTCGGCGGGACGTATGGTCCGGGGGCGACAAACAGTCCCGCCAGCGCCAGCGTAGCCTCGAAGGTTCCCGATGTCGGATCGGCGACGTTTATGCGAACGCCACGCACGGCCACGTATCTTCCCGACCTGCCGGGTTGCTGAAGTTCGTGGACCAGGGCCACAAAGTTTTTCTCGGGCGACTGAACCACGGCATACATCGTAACAGCTTCGATATGCACGTTGACATCGGGCATCCCGTAAGAAAAAGCCTTTCCGTGCTGGACCGACACCAGCCTCCCGACACCTGTTGCCTTCATCGCCTCCAGCAGACGATCGGCCACGGCCAGGCGGCGGAACCTGATCCTCGGCTCTTCCTTTCTGTCGAGGAATCGCTGCGTAAACCCGATGGTCCCGGCGTCCTTGCCGACGAACTGGACAGCAGCCCCGGCCTTTCCGACCACCTCCTTCAGCATCCGGTCGAAGTACACATTGGGCTCCCATTCCCTCGGAACGTTGAACTCGGGGGGCATGTTGAACGCGACTTTCATCAGCCTGTCGCGCACCTCCTTCCTGGCCCTCGCCTCTTCGTCCAGCCGCGCGTGGGCTTCCTTCAGGCCGACCATGCCGTCCGCGGCGCGGTAGTACGCCTGGACCTCCGCGAGCTTCTTCCGGCACGCATCGAGTTCCCCGTCCGTCTCGGCCCTTATCGGCGACACGAAGAGCGCGTAAGCGGCTGCGTAGAGCAGGACGGCCAGCGCTGCGCCGAGGAGATATGGAGCATTCCTTCTTTCTTTCATTCAAGCCCTCCCCGGTCTCCGTATGTACTTTCCGTCGCCCCGCGCTCCGTCTTCCGGACCGGCGCAATTGGTTCGCCGTGCCCATAGGAAAGTGGCCGGCGGAGCAGCCGCATTCGCGGAAACGTCATTTCTCCTCTGTTCGGGCGCACTCCTGCAGATGGTAGCCGCCACCTGAACACACAAACCTCCGCGGGCCGGCGATGCTCACGCCCCGGTGCGCGCCTCCGATCCCGGCCCGCGACGTTCCCAGCCGGCGGATCCCTCGTGCCGGCGGAGTTACCGCTTGTCCGGGAAAACCGGAGCGCCGCCTTCCGACCAGGCCGCGCCTTCTACGCCCGGCGAATCCGCCGCCTCAGGCCATGGAAGCGAAACCCGGAACCTGAACGGATCGCCGCCCGATGCGGGCTTATCGAGCCCCGCTGCAGGATCCACGCGGACCTGCTGAAAATATTCGGGTTTCTCCTGGAGTCTGGCGACGAGCTTCTGGATCGCCTCCTCCGCGTTCGGCAGTATCTGGCGATCTATCGCGCCGTAGACCTCGATGACGCCCGGCGCCGACTCGCCCTTCTGCGGGGGGCCGAGCGTCTGTATGGTCATGCCCGGCGGCAGCTCGGTCCTGAGAAACCTGAGCAGGTTCAGCAGCGCCAGTCCGTACCGGCCCTGCGCGGCCAGGAAACTTATCTCCTTCTGCTCCTCCGCCCCTTTGGCGACCCGGTCTGCCACTTCCTTCCGCTGGGCCTTGACCTTTGCCAGCCTCGCCTCGATCCCCTTTCTGATATCGCGCGCCTCTTCAAGCTGCGCCCCGGCCCTCGAATAGGATATCGCGAACGCGAACGGCAGGATCGCCGCCGCGGCCGCCGCGTAAGCGGTCTTCCGCCAGAACGTCCTGCGCCTGGCGATTTCCCGGGGCAGGAGGTCCATGCGCCAGGCCGACGGGTCCGCATCGGCGATCGCCAGCCCGATAGCCACGGCCATGTCCGTAGCCGGACCTTCCACTATCTGCGCGATGTACCCCGGTCCGCGCGGGTCCAGCAGCCCGGAGACGTCCAGAAGCGAGACGGGCTTGCCGCCCAGCTTCCTGCTCAGATACTCGGCCAGCCCCTTGAGCCGCGCCCCGCCGCCGGTCAGCACGATCCGGTCGAAGTTAAGGTTCTGTATCCTGGTCTGAGCCCTGCAGAACGTTATGGCCGACCTGATCATATTGGCCGTCTGCTCGGCCGACTCGCGCAGGCTCTTGGCAAGCTGCATCTCGACCTGAGTGGCGTAGGTTTCGTCCTCTCCACCGATCGCAGCCCTCTGGAGCTTGAACGTCTCTGCCCTCTCCCACCCCAGACCTGTAGCCTTGTCTATCGCCTGCGTGAACCTGCGACCTCCGCCGGGGGCGCTCCTGACGAACAGCGCCTCGCCGTCCCGCGCCAGCGCCATCTCGGTGGCATCGGCGCCGATGTCCACGGCGAGCACCGATTCGCCGGGCTTCGCCTGGGAGGTCTGCAGAAGCGCGTGGAACAATCCGACCGCCGAAGGTGTCAGGCCCGATACCGATATCCCGGCCGCCTTCAGGGTCCCGATGGCACCGTACAGATATTCGTTCCTGGCCACGGTCGCCATTACGACCAGGTCGCCCCGCGGTCCCGAAAGGATATTGAGGACCTTATAATCGTAGGTGATTTCGGAAGCTCCGCCCGGCAGCTTCTCCCCGGCCTGCATATCTATTATCCGCCGCAGCCGGATCGGGTCGCAGGGGGGGGTCACGATGTATTTAAGCATTACGTCGCGGCCGGTCAGGCCGACCATGCCGGAGCGGCGGATGCCGGCGCGCCGCATCTCCTCGGCAAGATTCTCCGGCAGGCGGAGCGGGTTGCCGTCAGCAGCCTCCTTCGGGCGGGGCAGCCTGAGAGCCCCGGTTATGCGGAAC
>JAOACM010000307.1 GCA_026417845.1 Planctomycetota bacterium
GGCGTATCAGATCGTCTCCGAAACTCCCCGGCCCGGCGGCCACGATCGGTTCCAGAGAATAGCATAGCAGGACGCGCGGCCGCCGCCAGTCCGCCGGGATGCGCTCGAAATCGCGGATCGCCGCCTCGATGGCCGCGGCCTTTTCCCCGGCGGCCTCCTCCGCCCCGACCGCCCCGCCGATCTCCCTTATTGCCTTCGGGACGTCGTCTACCTTTTCGATGGCCGCTATCAGCACGTCTTTGCCCAGTTTCCTAAGCCTGTTTGCGAGGTCGGCCGGCGTGCCGTCGGCCGATCCGACGATCAGGTCCGGATTCGCGGCGAGGATGGCCTCGATGCCCGGGTTTATGTAACCGCCTATCCTGGGAATCCGCGCCGCATCAGGCGGGTAATTGCAATAGTCTGTGGCGCCGACAAGCCGGTCGCCGGCACCTATGAGGAAAAGCATCTCGGTGACGCTCGGCGCCAGCGACACTATCCTGCGCGGAGCCTGCCGCCCCGCCCAGGCGCCGTCCTGTCCGCCGGCCGCCTGTACCGTGGCCTTTCCGCGGGCGGCATGTCCGTTCCCTTCATCTCCGTTGCCGCCGGAGATTAAGTGCCGCAGCGAGACCGCGGCCGCGACCGCCAGAACTGCCAGAGCCGCCGCAAGGAGCACGAACGCGCCCCGGAAATGCGCCTTCCCGTTCATTCGTGCCCTCCGTCCGCTCTCCCTGCCAGGAAATCCGCGCCCGGCTCAGCTCCAGAAATCTCTCAGCAGCATCTCGACGGTAAGGCATGCCAGCGCCGCCAGCAGGAGGTACGCCCACTCCTTCGACAGCCTGCCGATCTCCTCGGCGGCCTCAGGCGACAACATCGCCGACTTCGCCTCCCCGGCCCTTCCAGCCGCGTCCGCCGGCCCGCCCCCGGCTGCCCCGCGCAGCGCCGCGAGGATATCATCCCTGGGATGCGCGCGGAGGTCCGATTCGAGCGGGTCGAGCTGAGCAGCTATGAGCTGTCTATCGGTCCAGCCGGTGTGGACTATCGAGAGCGCGTATATGCCGGGCGTATCGAGCACGGGCCTGTCGGCGCCGGTCAGTTCGATCCGCCCGGACCGTGGTCGCGGAGGCTCGAGGTAGACGGTCTCGTTCGGCGCCGCCCCGTGAGCCGCCAGGTCAAGCTCGTCGCCCACGGCATATTGTCTGGGGACCGGATTCCCGGCCCCGGCCAGAAACCGCAGCATTTCGTGGACCAGTGCCGGGAACACCTTGCGCCTTGGCAGATCGTTCCATTCAATGCGAGTAGCCGTCAGCACCTCCACGACCCTGCCCCGCCCGAAAGTCTTCGCCAGAATGATCGGGGTGCCGTCGTCGAGCGAGGCGAGGACTTCGGGCCGACCGGTCTCCTCCGTCCTCTCCGGGCCTGGCGGTCCTGCGGAGCGGCCCCCGCCAGCGATGTCAGCGGCGAGCGGCCTGTAATATTTATAGAAAAGCGGGAGGCGCAGATCTCCGGATGCCGGGTCGCTGAGGGCGGCCAGCACGGGGTGCGAAGATGCCCATGAGGCGAGGCGTCTTGGCGTGCCGGCCGGCCTTTCGATCTCGACGGATTTTTCGATCCTGGCCGGCAGCAGTCCCTTTCCGCCGGCATAGAGCCGCCCGTTGTAGAACGCCTCCTGTATCGGGTTTCGTACGCCCCCGACGAATATGGCCAGGCCCCTGCCCGACCTGACGAAATCCTCCAGCGCCTCCAGGGCTGAGGGCCGGAGTACGGCGACGCCGGCCATGAACGCCGCATCGGCCTCCTTGAGCGCCGCCGCTCCCACCTCGGCCGAAGTCAGTTTAATCGCCCGCACCCATCCCTCCCCGCCTTCCGCTTCCTGCTCCCATCCCCGCGCCCTCGGATCAAGGGCCATTCTGAGGTAATAGGTGTCATCCGCGAAGCCCTCGTGGGAAAAGGAATCCTCGATGCACGCGACTGTCGCGCGCCCGCGGAGGCGCGCGGAGAACGGGCGGCGGTCGTCAGATGGCAGTCCGTCGCGGCCGTCTATCTCTACGAAACCGGCCGTCTCGCCGCAGGAGGAGAAGATTGCGGGCAGGTCGGCTGTGGCCACTGAGAAGGGCTCGATGTCCAGACTCCGCGAGGCCAGAACCTTCCCGCCGGATACGAGTCGGACGGCTACGGATCCGCGCGCTTCCGCGGACCAGTTCGCCACCCGGGCCCGGACCGTTACCGGCCGGCCGGCGGTCCACGATCCTTCCGCAACCCTCGCATCTATGACGGCCAGATTTGCGGCTGCCTCCCCGTGGAAAGGCAGTTCCGCAAGGCGGACTTGGATGTCCCCGAACCGCGAGACGGCCCGGGCCAGAGCGGCCGTATCGAACGCCGTCCGCTGCAGGTCCGTATAAATTTCGACGATCTTTTCGGCGGGCGAGTCTGCCAAGAGGCTACCGGCCGTCTCAACCGCGCGCGGCAGGTCGCCTCTGAGATTCGACGGCGCAAGCCGCGTCAGCGCTGCCTCGACTGCGGCAGGGTTGGGCGTCGGTTCCGGTTCGCCCGTTGCCGGCCGGCTCGTCAGGACTATGCCCATCCGGTCTCCGGGCGCCATGTCCCGCGCCCGCGACCTGGCCGCCCGCGCCGCCTCGGCCAGCCGCGTCCCTCCCCCGGCCGCAAAACCCATGCTCGCCGAATCGTCAATCACGAGTACCATATCCCGTCTGGGACGCGGACCGCTCAGCCCTGCGGCAAGTTCCAGCCTGTACGGCCTGGCGAACGCCAGCGCGATCAGCACGCACGCAAGACACCGGAGCAGCAGCAATATCCATTCCCGCAGTCTGAGCTTCCGCGATTCCCTCAGAGCGCTCTCCTTCAGAAAACGGATGGATGGAAAAACCATCCGGCGCTTGCGCACGCGGAATATGAGATGGATTATCACCGGCGCAACCAGGGTGGCGGCGCCGGCGATGAACAGAACGTTGAGAAATCCCCAAGGCATCTAATATCTCCCGGGAAAACGATCGCCGTTCGCGACCGGCTGGAATCTATGGTCTCGGGGGATCGTTTGTCAAATGCTCGGCGTCCAGATCCCTGCTGCATGGCCGTAGCTGCAAAGGCCGGACGCGGTCTCCCTTCGGGATCCGAGGGGCAGACTGGCCCGCCTTTACATCCTGCCGGCAGTCCACTGACTCCATGCGCGCCCCATCCAGTCGAGTGCTCCGCCCTCCGCATTTACGGCCATACCATAGAATCCTCCGCTCCCGGAGAAGGGCCGACCGTCCGTCGCCTTATTCCGTTCTGCCGGCCATGTACCATCCCCGGGACGGAAGGCCGGCTCAATCTGAAGCCGAACCGATGAGGGAACAGGCGTTACCCGGGAAAGCCTCGAAACTGCCAGCGAGCCGGTTGCGCTGTGGGGCGACGCTGGGGGGAGGAGAAGGGCTGAAGGATCGAAAGGAGCCGGGACAGAGCGTTTTCCGGCGGTCGAAAGCTCACGGATTCAACCAAAACCGCTCAAAAAACCTCCTCAGCCGCAGGCAGCGGTGGAATTCGCGGGGACGTCTTATATCATGGATGGGGCGGGGGGTCCGCCGGGGAGGAGGTATGTCTCAGGATCAGGGGTTGCCAAGTCGTAACGGCGGCATTCCGGGCGGGGCCGGGCCGGCTGGGAGTGGAAGCGCCGGGCCTTCGGACAGCAGCGGCGCGGCGTCCGGCAGCGGCGCGCCACGAGCCGCCGGCGCGGAGGCCGCGGGCGCCATTCCCCATGCCGGCGCCGGTCTGGCCGCGGGCACCGGTCCATCGGCGGGCGCGGGACAATCCGCAGGCGCAGGGGCCGCAGGGGAGAGATCCGCCGCCGGAGGCGCCAGTCCGGGGGCCGCCGGCGCGGGTGGCGCCGTCGCAGGCGCCTCAGCCACAGGCAGGCAGGATGCCGCGCGGCGCGTCATCGCCGGGAACTTCGAGCTGCTGGAGAAGATCGGCCAGGGCGGCATGGGCGCCGTGTTCAAGGCCCGCCAGATATCGCTCGACCGCATCGTGGCGATCAAGATACTTCCCCGCGAAATAGCCAGGAACGCGAATTTCATAGAGCGCTTCCAGCGCGAGGCGCGCGCTGCGGGCAATCTGGATCATCCCAACATCGTCCGCGGGATAGACGTCGGGCGCGACGAGGCCAGCGGGTACTGGTACTTCGCGATGGAGTACGTGGACGGCCCGAACCTGGCCAGGGTACTGAAGGATAAGGGCCGGCTGGAGGAGAAGCAGG
The DNA here is from genome assembly GCA_026417845.1 of Planctomycetota bacterium. Classification (GTDB taxonomy): domain Bacteria; phylum Planctomycetota; class SZUA-567; order H5-PLA8; family CALKMO01; genus CALKMO01. Next base: position 4,229 of record JAOACM010000307.1, read on the forward strand.
TCCTTGAGATAGCGACGCAGATCGGCAGGGCGCTGGATTTTGCGCACAAGCGCGGCTTCGTGCACCGGGACGTTAAGCCGGAGAACATCCTGGTATCGAGCGACGGGACATACAAGCTTGCGGACATGGGGCTGGCGAAGCGGTCGAGCGAGGAGGGGCAGGATGCGAGCGTGACGGCGTCGGGGACGGCGCTGGGGACGCCGTATTACATGGCGCCCGAGCAGGTCCGTGGCGAGCTGGACAGGATAGATATCCGCTCAGACCTGTACGCTCTGGGCGCGACGCTGTTCCACCTCGTGACCGGTCAGCCGCCGTTCACGGGCGCCACATCGGCGGTGATCATGTCCAAACATCTTACAGAGAAGCCGCCGCTGGCGCACCGGGTGGCGGAGGGGGTGTCGGAAGGGCTGGGCCGTCTTATCGCGCGGATGATGGAAAAGGATCCGGGGAGGCGGCCGTCGTCGCCGGAGGAGTTTCTGAGGCTTCTGGAGCGGGTGGCGGCCGGTGGCGGACTTTCGACGGGGCCGCGGCGGCCCGTGGGCGCGACCGGGAAGCAGGGGGCGGTGGCTGGGGTTCGTGAGCGGACTGGGAAGGCGGAGCCTGTTTCCGGGCGCGGCCGTGCGGCAGAGGCGGAGCAGGTACGGAAGCCGAAGCCTGCCGTGCTTGCGGCTGCCGGCGCGGGCGTCGGGATTGTTGCTGCGATCGTGCTGGTGGCGCTTTTAAGCGTGGGCGGCAATCGCGGCGGGCGCGTCGGTAAAGCTCGCGAAACCGACGCTGCGGTAAGGACGTCCCCCGTCGCAAAGCGGCCGGATACGATTCCGCCCTCCGACACCGGGAAAGACCGGCCCGTTACTCTCGATTCTCTGGCCGTCCAGAAAGACGCGCTCAAGCGAAAAATCGCCGACGCGAGGGATTTCGAGAAGACGAACTGCGACGACTTCGCGGTGATCGTACGGCGGTGGGAATCTCTGAAGGCGGAGGCCGAAAAGATGAGGAGCGATGCTCCCGGTCTTTTCGGCGAGGTCGCGGCGGCTCTGGAGGAGGCTCGCGTGCGCGCGAAGGTTGCTGCGGACGCGGCGTGGGGACCGGTGGAGAAGGCTGTCGGGGAGGCTGTAGCGAGGGGCGACTACGACGCGGCGCTGGCTGCGGTGCGCGGGCTGGAGGCGGCGCCGGAGAAGGCGCGGCCGCTGCTGGCTGAGCGTGCGGCTGCGAGTGCGGCGGCGCTGAAGGGAGAGGCTGAAGGCAGGATACGGAAGGCGCTGGATGTGGCGAAGGCGGCGCTGGAGGCCGGGGATTTCGAGAAGGCGGAAAAGAGCATAGGGGAGGCGGCGGGTCTGAAGTACTCGGCGCTGGCCGTGGAGGTGGAGGAGGTCAGGGGGCGTATCGAGGCCGGGCGGAAGGCGGCGGAGGAGGGGAAGCGGG
>JAOACM010000308.1 GCA_026417845.1 Planctomycetota bacterium
CGACCCGGAGCAGGCAGCCCTCCTCCCAGTCCCTGCCGAGGAGTTGCATCCCTATCGGCAGCCCCATTGCCGTCCGCCCGCACGGGATCGAAAGCCCCGGAATGGCGGCCAGGTTGCACGAGATGGTGAAGATGTCGGACAGATACATGGCGAGCGGATCGCTTATCTTCTCGCCCAGCCTGAAAGGCGGTGTGGGCGATGTCGGACAGACTATGACGTCAACCGACTCGAAGGCGCGCAGAAAATCCCTCCGGATCAGTGCCCGCACTTTTAGCGCCTTCATGTAGTACGCGTCATAGTAGCCCGCCGACAGGGCGTATGTGCCCAGCATTATCCTTCGCTTCACCTCCGCCCCGAATCCCTCGGCCCTGGAGACCGCGTACGTATCGAAAAGTCCGCCTGCACGCGATGTCCTGTAGCCGAAGTGCATCCCGTCGTAGCGCGCAAGATTGCTGGATGCCTCGGCCGTCGCTATCAGGTAATAGGTTGCCACGGCGTACCGTGTATGCGGCAGGGATATGCCGGATACCGAAGCGCCGAGATCTTCCAGCGTTTCTATGGCCGACTTTACGGCCCGCTCAACCTCGGGATCAAGACCCTCCGCGAAGTACTCCCCCGGCACGCCGATCCGCAGGCCCTTCAAACTGTCGGAGAGGAACATGTCCCGGGCGGGTTCGAAAGCGGGGCGTTCCGCCGAGGTGGCGTCCAGCCCGTCGCGGCCGGATATGACGGACAGAGCCAGGGCCATGTCGGCGGCATCGCGTGCGATCGGACCTATCTGATCCAGGCTGGAGGCGAACGCGATCAGCCCGTACCGCGAGACCCGGCCGTACGTTGGCTTGAGACCGCAGACGCCGCAGAAGGCCGCCGGCTGTCTGATTGAGCCGCCGGTGTCGGAGCCGAGCGCCAGCGGCACCATGCCTGCGGCGACGGCCGCGGCGGAGCCGCCCGATGACCCGCCGGGCGTTCTGTCCAACGCCCAGGGGTTGTGTGTTACCCCGAAAGCCGAGTTCTCCGTGGAGGACCCCATGGCGAACTCGTCCATGTTGGTCTTGCCGACGATTACCGCGCCGGCGGCGATAAGTCTTGCGGCCGCGGTGGCCGTGTAGGGAGGACGGAAGCCCTTCAGCATCCGGGATGCGCATGTGGTCTCAGCGCCGGCCAGACAGATGTTGTCCTTCAGCGCCACGGGCACACCGGCCAGCGGACCCGGGTCTTCGCCCCGGCTTATCCTGGCGTCCACACCGGCGGCGGCCCTCGCGGCGATCTCCGGCGTCACCGATACGAAGGCCCGCAGCTTCGGATCGTCCGATGCTATACGATCGAGCGCCTGGCGGCAGACCTCGGCCGCGGATATCTTCCGGCTCCTTACTGCCGCGGTCACTTCCGCCGCGCTCATCCATCTGGTATCGCCCATAACCTCTGCCGGCCTCCCCCGCCGGAGATCGGACTTTCCGCTTCAGAGGCCATCCCAAGGCCCCTAGGGCGTAACTTGGAGCCTGTCCCAGAGCCGCCGGCGCGAAGCTTATACGCCCAGCGTACCCGCCTCCCGGCGGAAGGTGCCGGGCAGGCTCTCGCGGAGCCGCCCGTCTGCGGCCGCCGTTTTCAAGAGTGGGCGGCCGCCAGCCACCCGCCGGCCATCGGCGTCAGCGCTCGGCGGACGGCTATTCGATCACAGGCGGCACGCGAAAAAATCCTTCGCCGGCATCCGGAGCGTTAGCGAGCGCGTCGTCTCTCGGCATCGTCGGGACCGGTACGTCGCCGCGCGGCGGCGAGGCACCTCCAAGCGCGGCCGATATCATCGGCTCGACCCCCGAGGTATCCGCGGCTCCAATGATGTCCATGTACCCGACGATGGCTGAAAGCTGCTCCGCCATCCCGGCCAGCTCCGCTTCGCTCATCGCGAGGCGCGCCAGTTCCGCCACCCTGGCGGTCTGTTCCATGGACACTTTTGGCATTTCCGGACCTTCGCGGAACCGTCCGATCCGCTTCCCGCCGCCCGCATGCCGCGCGTCACGTTCCGCCCAGCCAGCGGCACACATCCGCCGCCCAGTAGGTAATTATCATCGAGGCGCCAGCCCGTTTTATGGCGGTCAGCATCTCCATCGCGGCCTTTCTTTCGTCCAGCCACCCCAGTCGAGCGGCCGCCTTTATCATGCTGTATTCCCCCGAGACGTTGTACGCCGCCACCGGCAGGTCCAGCCTGCGCGACACCGCGTATATTATATCCAGACAGGATAGCGCCGGCTTCACCAGGATGATGTCCGCGCCTTCGGATGCGTCCAGCCTGGCTTCGCGCAACGCCTCGCGCGCGTTGGCCGGATCCATCTGGTAGCCGCGGCGGTCGCCGAAGGCCGGTGCCGACTCCGCCGCCTCGCGGAACGGCCCGTAGAACGCTGATGCGTATTTAACCGCATACGACATTATCGCCGTCCCGGCAAATCCTCCGGCGTTCAGCGCTTCGCGCATGGCTGCGACCATGCCGTCCATCATGCAGGACGGCGCCACGATGTCGGCCCCGGCGCGGGCCAGCGAGACGGCGGTCTTCCGCAGGTTCGCGAGCGTCGCGTCGTTGTCCACCTCGCGCCCCCTCAGTACTCCGCAGTGGCCGTGGTCGGTGTATTCGCAGAAGCAGGCGTCCGCGATCAGCGCCATGTCGGGGCAAGCCTTCCTTATCGCCCGCAGCGCCCTCTGTACGACGCCGTCATCGTCCCACGCGCCGCTGCCTTCGGCGTCCTTCCGCGCCGGAATGCCAAACAGGATCGCGGCGGGTATGCCGAGCGCGCACAGCCTCGCGGCCTCTTCCGCCGCCGCCTCCACCGGCAGCTGGAAGACGCCTGGCATGCTCCCCACCTCCCGTCTGTCCTCTCGCTCCGATACGAAAAACGGTGCTATCAGATTCGACGGGCCGAGCCCCGTCTCGCGGATCAGGCTCCGGAGCGCTTCCGTTCTCCGCAGCCTCCGCGGCCGTTCCGCCGGAAAGGCCATGAGCTTCCCTCCGCTTCGATCCGCCGCGCCATGGGGGGAGTCGTACCGGGCGAGTCACGCCGGGAGGGCAGCCCGTGCGCCCGACCGGCCTTTACGGCACCGGACGGGGGGCCTTCCAAAGCCCCTCCCTGGCGGCCGTCACCCGTGCGCTATTGCATGCCGCACCCCGCCCCAGTCTCTTACCGGGAACTGAGGGGGCTATCGTCGCGGCGATGGTGCGCCCGCTGACGAAACGCCCACGCGGCTGACGGTTGCCCTGCGGGCGAAATCCCGGCGCTCAAAGTCCGGGCGCGGTCAGAAGGTTTCGAGAGCGACAAGGTCCTCGTAAGTCTCCCGGCGGCGGACAACGCGGAATCTGTCGCCGTCCACCAGCACCTCCGGCGCCCTCGGCCTCGAGTTGTAGTTGGAACTCATGGTGAATCCGTATGCGCCGGCGGAAAAGACGCAGAGCAGATCGCCGCGCTTTACCTCGGGCATTGGACGGTCCTTCGCCAGGAAGTCACCGCTCTCGCATATCGGCCCGACCACGTCGGCCCTGCCATAGCCCGGCGCGGCGGCGACCGGACCGCCGCGCGATGGCGGAAGCTCGCCGGCCTTCGCCGGCCACACCTCATGGAACGCCCCGTAAAGGCTGGGCCTTATCAGGTCGTTCATGCCGGCGTCCACGATAATGAATCGTTTCGCCGGCGATGTCTTGACGTACCTGACGCGCGTAAGGAGCACGCCCGCGTTGCCGACGATGAACCTTCCCGGCTCCAGTATCAGCGTGCAGCCCAGAGGCTTTATCCGCGGCACCATTACATGCGCGAACGCCTCCGCCGGCTGCGCCTCCCCCCCGCGATAGAAAATCCCGAACCCGCCGCCAGCATCCAGATACTCCATCGGCGCCCTGGCGCTCCGGTTGCGGCGCAGGAAGTCGCCGACCCGGTCGAGCGCCTCCGCATACGGCTCGACCTCCGTTATCTGGCTCCCTATGTGCACGTGGACTCCGGTTATGCGGACGTTCCCGAACCTGCCGGCCGCCGCGACGAGGGCTCCGGCCCTCTCGAGGTCCAAGCCGAACTTGTTCTCGATCTTTCCGGTCGAGATGTACCCGTGCGTGTGGGGATCAACGTCGGGGTTCAGACGCAGCGCAACGGGAGCGGTCGTCCCGATCCGGCCGGCGATCCGGTTTATGTTTTCCAGCTCCTCTTCGCTCTCCACGTTGAACATCAGTATGCCGGCCTTGAGCGCCACCTCTATTTCCTCGTCGCTCTTGCCTACCCCCGCGAACACTATCTTCTTCGGATCGGCGCCCACCCTCATTGCCCGGAACAGCTCGCCTCCGGAGACCACGTCGAAGCCCGCTCCCTCATCGGCCAGTATCTTGAGCAGCGCCAGGCAGGAATTGCTCTTTATCGAGAAGCATATTATGCGCGGCAGCTCCGAGAACGCCGCGTCCAGCTTCCGGTAGTGCTCTCGCACCGTCCGCGCGCTATACACATAAACCGGAGTCCCGACCGCCTCCGCTATGGCCTCGGCGGGCACGCCCTCCACCCGCAGCCCCCCGTCAGAGTAGGAAAATGCATCCATGTCTTCTGCTTTGCCCCTCTTCTTGGAGCCTGTCCGAAAACCTCCGGCGCTAAACTTATACGCTCAGCGATCTCCTCTGCGCCAGCGGGAACTTTTTGGACAGGCTCTTGACGCTCTCCGGCAGAAGCGTGGGCGCGCCGCGGACGGACAACTCGCCGCGGGCATCTCCCCGCGCCGCCTCCCAGTCGCATTCTTCCAGCGTCCGCCGGGCCGCGCATGGTCGCCCGCCGGAGCCGCCGGCAGAGCCAGCGCGCGGGATCATCCCCGCCCGGCGCCACGATTCCCGAGAAGAGCCCGCCGGCGCGGCCGGGCAGCGGATGGAGTCGAAAGGCGCCGCCTCCACGCCGCGACCTCCCGCCGCACGAAATCCGGATTCGCCGAACCGGGCGAAGCGTACGATCGCACCGCGCCGGCGGCGCCCAGCGCCTTCCTGGCATCGGGCCCGAGCAGCGGGTGCGCCCGTTGCAGGTCGTCGTCCGACAGTCCGGCCAGCTCCACGCCCCGGCTTTCGGCCAGCTTTACCAGTTCCCCCACTATCCTGTGCGCCCGCCTGAACGGCACGCCTATGGCCGCGAGATATTCGGCCAGCGCCGTAGCATCCATGAAACCGCGCCCGCAGGCATCGCGCATCCGCGCCTCGTCGAACTCCGTCTTCCGCAGCAGCGGCGCCAGCACTTCCAGACAGGCGATTACCTGCCTTGATGCATCGAACAGCGGCTCCTTGTCCTCCTGCATGTCACGGTTGTAGGCCAGCGGCAGTCCCTTCAGCATTACCATCAGCGAATTGAGCGCGCCGATGACCCTCCCGCATTTGCCCCGGATCAGCTCCAGCACGTCCGGGTTCTTCTTCTGCGGCATTATCGAGGAACCGGTGCAGAAGGCATCATCCAGCCTTACGAAGCCGTATTCGGAGGTCGCCATCAGTACAAGGTCGGAGGCCAGGCGCGACATATGAATCGCGAGGCATGCCAGGCAGAAGGCGTACTCCAGCGCGAAGTCGCGGTCCGATACGGCACTGTCTCTTATACACATCT
>JAOACM010000309.1 GCA_026417845.1 Planctomycetota bacterium
TGCCCATACGTGGGATGTTAAATTCTAAGAATAGCGTCCCATTGATGCCCCGTAACGCCATCTGGAGGATTCGAATCTCCTGCTGCCATGCGTTTATCTGCTCCGGCTTAATCTCCACTTCGCTATTTGCTGTTAACTTTCCCAATACTATTTCGCCCGGCAACCCAACGAAGGTCGCGATGCTTTCGCAATAAAAGGCGCGAGGCAGCCGCGTGAGCTTGTCCCCTTCTTGTACCATGCTACGCTCCTCTTACAGGACTCATAGCCATTCTATATCCTCAGCTCGGAATGTATAGCGCCCACAAAAAACTTGGGCAGAAGGCGAAGACAAGAAAGCTGGTCTATCGGAAATCGCAGAGGACATGGAGGTAAAGTGATAACTTGGAACGGATTCCCAAACTGCCGGCCTGGCGGTCAGGCGCGGATGATTTCGTCGGGGCTTCTGAGGTCGGAGGGGATGATGGTTCCCGGTTTCAGGAGCTGCTGGTGGAGGGGCTGGGGCCTGGCGATCCTGAGGGTGGCGATGTGGACGTCGCCCAGGTCCCTGCAGTGTTCGACCCGCGTTGCGGCGACCGTCGCCTCGAGCGGCGGGATCGTCGCCTTCTCCTGGACCTCCGGCAGCATCCGCACCCTGGCGTCCTTTTGCAGGCCCGGCGATGTCGCGACCTCCAGGAAGAAACCGTCCCCGTCCTGTCCGCCGGCGCGCGCGAAGCCGCGGACGGTCCCCCCCTTCCCCGGCACTTCGAATGCGGCGGGGATGGACAGCAGCAGCGATCCGCCGGGTCCGCCCCGGGAAGGCGTCTGCGCCCCGGCCTTGCCGGCTGCTCCCTGTATGCCCGCCGCGTGGAAGGGCCTCGGCGTTTCCGCTGCCGCCGCGCCCGGCGCCTGGGAGGGCCGGGCGGCGGAGTCTCCGGCCGGCCGGAGAAGCCCGCGGATGGAGAAGACCTCGATCGGATCGGGGTAGCCCTTGACCGGGCAGCGCGGCAGAGCGACGGCGACGGCCCTGTCCCGGAACTCCTCCAGCGTCGCCCGCGTCACCAGTACCTGGCCGCGGCCGGCGAGCGACTCGACCCTCTGCGCCAGGTTGACCGCCTCGCCGATCACCGTGTACTCGACCATCTGTTCGGAGCCGACGTTGCCGGCCACGAACTCGCCGGTGTTCAGTCCGATCCCCATCCAGATGGGTTCCAGTCCCTCGGTCTGAGACATCCAGTTGAAACAATACAGGGCGTTCTGCATCTCGACGGCGGCCAGCGCCGCCCGGTACGCGGCCTCCGGCGCATCCACCAGCACCCCCCAGAAGGCCATGATCGCGTCGCCGCCGAACTTGTCTATGGTCCCGCCGCGGTCGAATATGAAGGATTCCATGACCTTGAAGTAGCGGTTCAGGAGATTGATGACGTCGGCCGGCGGCTTGCGCCTGGCCATTCTGCTGAAGCCTATTATGTCGGAGAAGAACACGGTGCCGCGCTTCAGCGTTCCGCCCGGTTCGGCGTGTATCTCGCCCCTGATCATCTTGTCCACCAGGTCCGGCGGGAAGTATCGCTGCATGCGGCTGCGTATCTGCGCCTCGCGCGCGGCCTGCTCGGCCAGCCTGGCGACCTTGAGCGAGACGGCCGCCTGGGCTGCGACGGCTGTGAAGAGGGCCAGATCGTCCGGGGTGAACGCTTTTCTGGAGGACTTGGTGTCGAGGTATATCACGCCCATGTCCTCGCCGCCGACGATCAGCGGCGAGCACATTACGGAACGTATCTGGAATTTTGCGATGGAGAGCGCCGCGGCGAACCTGTTGTCCGCGCCGGTGTCCGAGACGAGGACCGCCTTGCGCGCGCGGCGCGCCTCTCTGATGACCGATCCCGATACGGCGATCTCCGATGCCTCGCCCGGCCCGGCCTCCCTGTTCCTCACGACCTGCGGCGTCAGCGTCTCCTCGCGCCCGGGCCCGGCCAGCAGTATGAATCCGCGGTCGCTCTGCGGGAAGGTCTCGAAGAGCCTGTCCATTATGGATTCGAGGAGCTTGCCGACGTGCAGGTCCGTGGCCAGGGCTTCGGAGAGTTTGACGAGCGTCTCCAGGCGCTGGCTGAGCCTGCGCACGAGGTCCACGGACGCCGAGGGGTATTCGCCCGACGCCGCCTCGACTCCGGACATGACGCCCTTTTCGGCGTCCATCGAGTAGTTGACCGCCGGGGCGCCGGAGTCGTCGGAGAAGGTGACCACCGACACGATCTGTTCGCCGACAGGCACCGCTCCGGCGGGCGGGACGGCGAGCGAGCCGCGCGTCTCGGGGCGCCGGCTCGCGGCGGCGAATTCGATGGTGATCGAGCCTATCGCGACGCGGTCCCCGTCGTTCAGGACGACCGGGTCGGTGACGGGCTTGCCGTTGAGCAGCGACCCGTTGGCGCTCTTCAGGTCTTCGAAGACGTACCCCCGCGCCTCCGGATATATTCTGGCGTGGCGGCGGGATGCCTGCGGATCGTTTATGACGATATCGCATTCCGGGTGGCGGCCGATGGAGACCGGCGAAGCCCCCAGCGGGTGCCGGCTGGTCAACCCATCCGCGCCTCTGACTATCAGTTCGGCCATACGGCAGTTCACCTCCAGCCAGATATGCGGCTCCTGTAGTACCCTCCGCGGCCGGTATTGTCAAACTCCCCGGCGCGAAGGAACGGTCCCGCCCGGTTCCCGGCCGACGGCAGCCTTTCCGGAAGGCGAAACGCTCCGGGACGGCGCGGTGCGCCCGGCCCCATGGCGAAGCGGCTGTACTCCCATGCGCCCGGGCGGAGCGCGGCGTCCGTGCCGCGCAGGCTGCCCGCGCGGGGCCGCCGCGTCCGTCCCGCCGCCTTCCGACCGCCGTTGCGCCGCCGGGCCTGGCGGTTTATAAGGGCCGGTCGGAAACCCTGCAGTCGCGAAGCCTGCGGTCCTGCGCTCTCGACTTCGCGGCGGGGAGTCTCCGGACAGGATCCAGGTTGCCGGGAAACCTTCCGGAGCGCCGGAGGGGGCGGATGCCCGGCCGTCCCGGCGCCGCCTCCCGCTTCCGGAGACGCGGAATCCGGAATCCCTTTTCGCGGCCGCGGCATCGGACGCAGATGCGGCGGGGCGGGCGCCGTTTCGCGGGAGGATGAATGATATGGGAGGCTTCTTCGGAGTAGTTTCCGGGAGCGATTGCGTCGAGGATCTTTTCTACGGCACCGACTACCATTCGCACCTCGGGACGTGGCGGGGCGGGATGGCGGTCAGAAGCGGGACCGGGTTCCGGCGCTGCATACACGACATAACCAATGCGCAGTTCAGGTCGAAGTTCGAAGACGATGTGCGATGGATGCGCGGCAACAGCGGCATCGGGGTGATAAGCGACACCGACGACCAGCCTCTGGTAATCGCCTCGCACCTCGGCGTCTACGCGATAGTCACGGTCGGGACGATAAGGAACGCGGATGCGCTCGCCGCGGATCTTTTCCGCAGGGGCAGGACGCATTTCTCCGAGATGGGCGGCGGCGGCATAAACCCGACCGAGCTGGTCGCGGCGCTGATAGACGAGGGCCACACGTTCGAAGAGGGGATCGAACTGGCGCAGAAGGCCATAGAGGGATCGTGCTCGCTCCTGATCCTGACCGATCAGGGCATCTACGCCGCCCGCGACAGGCTCGGCCGGACGCCGGTCGTGATCGGAGCCAGGAAGGGGGCATGGGCGGTCACGATGGAGACATGCGCGTTTTTCAACCTCGGCTACGAGGTCGTTTCCTACCTCGGGCCGGGAGAGATAAGGTGGATAGGGGCCAGCGGAACGGACCGGCGCAGGGAACCCGGGAACAGGCTCCAGATATGTTCGTTCCTGTGGGTGTATTACGGCTATCCGGCGTCGAGCTACGAGGGGATAAACGTCGAGGCGGCGCGCTACAGGTGCGGGGCGGCGCTGGCGAGGAAGGACGGCGTGAAGCCGGATATCGTGGCCGGGATCCCGGACTCCGGCACCAGCCACGGGCTCGGGTACGCCGCCGAGGCGGGGATCCCCTACATGCGTCCGTTCGTCAAGTACACCCCGACCTGGCCTCGCAGCTTCATGCCGGCCGATCAGAGCGTCCGCGATCTGGTGGCGAAGATGAAGCTGATACCGATCGCCGACCTTATCAGAGGCAAGCGGCTGCTGTTCTGCGAGGACTCGATCGTCCGCGGCACGCAGCTCAAGGGCACGATACAGCGGCTCTACGAGCACGGGGCGAAGGAGGTCCACATGAGGCCCGCCTGCCCGCCGCTCGTCTTCGGCTGCAAGTTCCTCAACTTCTCGAGGTCGCGTTCGGAGATGGACCTGGCCGCCAGGCGCGCGATCCGCGAGATCGAGGGGAAGGACGAGGTTGACCTGTCCGGATATGTCAGGCACGGCGAGAAAAGGTGCGTGATGGTCGAGCGGATACGGCAGAAGCTCCAGCTTACCACTCTGAAATACCAGGAGCTGGACGACCTGGTATCCGCCATCGGCCTGCCTAAGGAAAAGCTCTGCACTTACTGCTGGGACGGCGCCGAGTGATCGCATCGCCATCCGCGAACGGCGCAACCGTCCCGGGACAGGGCCGGCCGGCATCGCCGGGCGCGCCGCCGTCTCCGCAGCCGCTTCCCGCCGCCTCCTGCTATGGCAAGGAGACAGGCGCGCGAACGGACGCCCCGATTCAGTCGGCGTTGAACATCCTGATGTTGTCTATGGCGCAGGCCGAACCGCGCACGCGGAAGACCAGGCAGCCTTTGTGTCTCGACAGGCCCGGGATGAGGAGCGAAATGGCCGGTTCCCCGTTCAGCGACAGCTTCATCTCCTCGCCATCCGCCTGCAACAACACGCGCACGACCCTGCCTGGCGAAAGCTCGAAGGGGACTGCCTTCGACGACTGGCCCGCGAGGTTCGATGACAGCGTGGCCAGGCCGGAACCGAAGACGACCGATACGGACCGGGAGTCGCCGGCCGAAAGCTCGGCGCAGAACGTCATGGGCGTCTTTTTCGGTTCGAATTCGAACGATATCCGCGCGTTCCGGACCGGGATTTCCTTCGAGAGCTTCGTGTCGCCGCCTTCCTCGGTTTCGAGGATATACTGGCCGCCGGCGATGGTCCACGAGCCGCTTTCGGCCTGCCAGTCCAGCAGATCCACGACCTTGGAAAAATCGCAGGCGATCACGTTCCGCGCGCCGGAGACGGATGCCAGGATGCCGGCGGCGACCTGCTGCTGAGGCCCCGGTCTGGCGGCCGCCCGACTGAGGATGTCTTCGGCCCTGGTCCTGTTGCCGGCGGCCATCTGGAGGCCGCCGAGTCCGAGGAGATCGCCGTCGCAGCGGAGGGCCGCGGCGAGGTCGTGCAGTTCGTGGAAGGGCATTTCCAGCAGTCCCTTGCGGATCCTGACCGCGGCCTGCCCGCTTACCGAAAGTTCGACGGCCGTGCCGGATATGCCGGCGAGGACGGCGTTGTAATACGATCCCCTGTGCTCGACCTTGAGCGCGAGCGGCGGGGCGGAGGGAGGGCGGTCCGCGAAGGACTTCGCGAGCTTCTCGACGAACTGGCGGGCCAGGAGGAGCTGGACCTGGCGGGAGGAGGCTGCGTCGGCCCACCGGGTGCCGGCCACACGGTCCAGGCAGGAGTCCAT
>JAOACM010000310.1 GCA_026417845.1 Planctomycetota bacterium
CCTCCAGGCGGGGCTTCCAATATTTCCAGGCCGCCGAGGCGTGCCCGATGTAGTCGCGCGGCTCGGGCTCCAGCAGCGAGGTGTCCACTTCGCGGTAGAATATCCTCGGCCCATCGGGCGTATGCTCCGCCACGGCAGTTTTCAGGAACTTCCTGTTGTTTTCAAAATATCTGGAAAAATATTCCTTCCATTCCGGATTGTCCGGCCGTACGTCCTTCGGGGGCGGGATTTCGAATTCCGGCTTGTAGTGCGCCCCCCGGCATTCGTCGCGCAGGAGGGCGCATTTCGTCATGACCTCCGCCAGCGTCAGCATGCCGCGGAGGGCGCGCGCGAACGTTGCGGCCTGATTCGACCGTCCCGACCGGTCGCATGTGTCGAGTTTCCGCCACCGCTCCCTGAATCCGGCGATCCTGGCGAGCGTCTCCTTCAGCTTCGGATTCTCGCGGACGATGGTCATGCAGGCGTTCATCGTCTCGCCAAGCTCCCTGTGCAGGGCGAAGGGATTCACGGTGCCGGACATGGCCGCGATAGCAGCATAGTCCTTCCGTTCCTCTTCCAGCGCGGCCTCGAACAGGCGGGCTGGGGCATCGGAGGCGGAGTCTTTCAGGCCATGGACGTAAGATACGACGGCCGGTCCAGTCTCCTGTCCGCCGTACAGGCATGACAGGAGCGAGTGCGAGTTGGCGCCGAGCCGGTTGGCGCCATGGTACTGGAAATCGCACTCGCCCACCGCGTACAGTCCCGGGATGTTCGTGGCGTGATTCTTCGGACTGCCGCGCTTCAGGGCGCCGGTAGCCGGGTCCTTCTCGTAGCCTACCCAGAGGCCGCCCATCGAGTAATGGACCGCCGGCGCGACCTTCATGGGCGTCCTCTTCGGATCCTCCAGCATGAACTTTTCGTATATCTCGAGGATGCCGCCCAGCTTGACATCCAGCTCTGCCGGGTCCTTGTGCGTGAGATCAAGATACACGCTGCGGCCGCCGTCAGGTCCCAGCCCGAGGTTCACCGTCACGTGGTACAGTTCGCGGGCGGCTATGTCCCGCGGCACAAGGTTACCGTACTTCGGATATTTTTCCTCGAGGAAATACCACCTCTCGGACTCGGGTATCTCGTTCGGCGGCCTGTCGTCGCCCTTCTTTCTGGGCACCCATATCCGGCCTCCCTCGCCCCTGGCGGACTCCGATATCAGCCGCAGCTTGTCCTCCCCCGGTATCGCCGTCGGGTGCACCTGTATGAACTCGCCGTTGGCGTACCAGGCCCCCTGCGTATAGGCCACAGCCGCGGCGAAACCGGTATTGTACATCGAGTTGGTGGTCCGGCCGAATATCAGGCCCGGCCCCCCGGTGGCCAGGACGACAGCCGTGCCGGGGAAGGCCCTGAAGGACATGTCGTGCAGGTTCTGCGCCACTATCCCGCGGCAGCGGCCGGAATCGTCGAGCACCAGCCGGACGAACTCCCAGAACTCGTACTTTTCGACCAGCCCCTCCGCCTCGTACCGCCGGACCTGCTCGTCCAGCGCATACACGAGCTGCTGGCCGGTGGTAGCGCCGGCGAACGCGGTGCGGGAATACAGAGTTCCGCCGAAGCGGCGGAAATCGAGCAGCCCTTCGGGCGTCCTGTTGAACATGACGCCCATCCGGTCGAGCAGGTACACAAGGGCCGGGGCCGAATCGCACATGCCCTTGACCGGCGGCTGGTCGGCCAGAAAATCGCCCCCCCTGATGGTTTCGACGAAGTGTATGTAAGGCGAGTCGCCTTCGCCCTTCGTATTGACCGAGGCGTTGATTCCGCCCTGCGCGCACACCGAATGGCTGCGCTTGACCGGACAGACAGAGAATAGCGCCACCTTCAGCCCGGCCTCGGCTGTTTTTATGACGGTCATCAGGCCCGCCAGGCCGCCGCCCACTACGATCACCGGGTCTTCAGCCATTCGTTCTGCGCCCCGCCTGTCCCCATCCCCTCCGGTCGCTCCGGCCCGCATCCCCCGCCGCGCGCCGCGGCCGGACCGGCATGGATATCCTGGCGGAAGAATATGGGGGGCTTGCCGCGACGGTCGGGCGACTCGCGCCTGAAGTGCCACAGCGTATGGATCCCGACCCCGCACATCGCCGCGAAGACGAGGGCGCAGAGCGCTCCCACGCGCCGCTGCCCGGCCTCGCTCCGGGCCAGCCCCCAGCTCATCGCGAAAGTGTTCAGCCCGTTGGCCAGGTGGAACGTGGCGGCGATAACGCCGGCGCAGTAGAAAGCGAACGCCCCGCCGTCCTTCATGTGGCGCGTAAGCCCGCCGTAGAATCCGTCCCAGCGCATCCCGCCGAAGCGGTACTCGGCCGTATGTATCGCGATAAAGGCGAGGAGGAAAACGCCGGAAAGGCGCTGGAACACATACAGCCAGTTCCGGGCGTAAGGATACCTGTCAACGTTGATGCTTCCGGTCCACCAGAGGTATATGCCGAGTATGCCGTGGAAGGCGATCGGCAGCCATATGCCCAGCAACTCCACCAGAACGATGTAAGGTATACTGTTGAGCGAGTAGACGGCCTCGTTATAGACAGTTTCCCCGTACATCGCGTGCGCGTTCGTGTAGAAATGTTCGACGAGGAACGCGCCGACAGGGATCACGCCCGTCAGGGAATGCAGACGCTTGATGGTAAACTCGTATCTTCCGAACGGCGAAGATACGCTTTTCCAGGTGCCGGCCGCAGTGGCGCTCATTTTCCGGGCACGTCCTTATTCCGCGCGAAAAGTCCCGCGGCGCGACCAGCTTCCGCGCCGCCGGGCCTTCAATCATGGCCCCGCCGGCGGGAGAAAGGTTCCCCTCCCGTTCCCGGCGAAACGGAGGCCGCAGGCTGCCGCGCACCTTCCGGGAGGGAAGGAAACGGCCTTTATCCCCGGGCCATCTTGGAAACAGGAAACCGTCCTTTACGGACGGTTTCAAGGGATTTTCCCGCCGCCGGAGACAGCGCGTCGGCGTTAATCCTCGCGCCTCTGCAGGATGCCGCCGTAACGCATGACGTAGTAGAGCAGGATGACGATCGCCTGGATCGCGGCGGCGATGTAGGTCATGGCCGCCGCCCTCAGGACCGCCTTCGCGCCCGGCGCCTCCTCGTCGTATATGATCCCTTCGCGCAACAGGAGCTGCATCGCCCTGCCCGAAGCGTTGATCTCCACCGGCAGCGTCACGAGGCTGAAGACGGTTATGGCCGCGAAACCGAGCAGCCCGATCAGGACCAGCGCGGGATGCTGCATTGCGGCGCCAAGTATAACCATCAGGGGCGCGACGTATCCGCCCAGCGTCACCGCCGGAACCAGCATCGTCCGCATGTGCAGCGGGGCATAGCCGAAGGCATGCTGGACCGCGTGCCCTGCTTCGTGGGCCGCCACGCCCAGCGCCGCCAGGCTCCGGCCATGGTATACCTCCGGCGAAAGCCTCAGGACCCTCGCCGACGGATCGTAATGGTCCGAAAGCATGCCGCCCGGCGATATCTCCACGGCCACGTCGTGAATGCCCTGGCTGTCGAGTATTCTGCGGGCGGCATCAGCGCCGGACATGCCGCGGGCAGCGCGGACGCGCGAGTACCTCGCGAACGAAGCCTTGACCCAGAGCTGTGCCAGCATCGCCAGCAGCAGGCATGGAGCCACCATCATGATGTAGAGCGGATCCACCATGAAGAATCCGATCGCAGTATCCATCCAGAACATATCTCCTCCACCTCCTTCCCCCAATCGTGCCTTCAGCAGGCCGATAATTCCCTGTTCGCCAAGGCGACCAGCGGATCGCACTTTCCGCCAGACCGCCGTATCGTACCCACTCCCATCAGCTTACGACGCTCGCGCGGCCGTATCCTTCAAGCCGTCCGTTCTCCCCGCCGTCCGTCCCGCGCGCCGCCGCTCCGGGCGGATGTCCTCGACCATTTCGCGAACAGCCCTTGGCTCCTGTCCAGGAACCCCCGGACGGGAGGGGAGGCTTCCTCGATCCCAAAGCTCCGCACCCTAAGTTATCAGACAGGCCCTTGCCTGCAACGTCGGTTTCGCCGGGCGCGGGGATAACCCCGATCCGGAAAAACCGCCGGAGCGCGTGGCCGCAGCTGCAAAGTCAGATACGGGCTTCCAGAAGCGCTTCGAGTGGAGAGGTGGACTGCCATCGCCTCCCGGCCGTGCCCCCGCGAGTTACCTCCGACGACTCTCAAATCGCCTGGTCAGCGTCCGCATTTATGCCATGCATTCCAACCGCCGTTCGCGGCCGGCCCTTTTCTTCGACGCCGCCTTTCCCGGAATCGTCGCCCCTGCGACATCCGCCGGAGAGTTTATCCTGAAATCCCGCCGACGCCAGAGACGGATGCGACGGACTGGAGCTTACGGTCCGTGCCCCGATTGTGGTGCCCCTGCGTCAGCATACGGTGGATTCCGACTTTCATGTCTGGCTACAGGCGCGCCCGGGATGGGCTCAGCCGCGCCCGCCGGCAACCGGCAGGGGAGGCGTCGGGCTCATGCGCGCCAGGGATATACGAATGGGATCGTTACTCCTCCAGCCGTGTTACCGTCGGCACCATGCGCGCCAGGGATGCACGGGATGACGGCGCACAACGTCAGGGCTGTATTCGTCGGGCCCATGCGTGCCCGGGATATGCTCCAGCTGCTGCTGCTGCTGCTGCTGCTGGATTCGCTCCGGCCCCTCTCAAGTGCGCCGTATCAGGCGCCACAATCCGGACGCGCACCCGGCAGCTTACGGAACGGACCGGCCCGCAGGCTCATCGGCGGACAGTTCCATACGGACGATTCGCCTGCCCTGTACTTCCAGCACTTTCAGCCGGAACGTTCCCAGCACAGCCGAGTCCCCCGGTACGGCCAGCCGCCCCATGCGCTCCAGAAGGCACCCGGCGACGGTCATGTGCGGATCGCCAGGCAGGGATATGCCGATCTCGCGCGAAAGCTCCGATATCAGCACCGTGCCGTCCATGCGCCACAGCCCGGGTCCGGCCGCTTCGATCCGGGGAGGAGAATCGTCGCCTTCGTCGCGTATACCGCCGACCATCTCCGAGAGCAGGTCCTCGAGCGTCACGAGCCCGCTTACGTTTCCGAATTCGTCCACGGCCATGACCATGTGCTCGCGTCTGGACTGCATCTCCTTCAGCAGCCGGTCTAGGCGCTGCGTCTCCGGGACGAACCGGATATCCCGTTTCAAGCGCAGTATATCCTTCGATGCCGGCGAACCCGGCGCAGCCCTGAGCACGTCCTTGGCGTTCACGTAGCCGATTACGGAATCTATGTCGTCGCGGCAGAGCGGCAACCGAGTCAGGCCGGATTCGCGCAGGCGCCACAATATCTTCTCCCTGTCATCCCCTATCGAAATCGAGACGATCTCGGACCTCGGCACCATTACCTGCTTGACCGTCTTTTCGGCCATCGCGAGCACGCGGTCCATCATCCCGGCCGCATCGTCTTCCTCCCGGCCGGATGTCCATCCGCCGAAGGACCGGGTGCGCGCGGACGGACCCCGCATCCCGAAAACCGGAAGCTTCTGCAACAGCCCGGACAGCATCGCCACCGGGGCGGACAGCGCAAGCAGCGGCGGGGCAAGGATCGCGGCCGTCGCCCGCGGCCAGGTCCGAGC
>JAOACM010000311.1 GCA_026417845.1 Planctomycetota bacterium
GTTCTTCTCGACCGCGTAGACCGAAACGCACCGGGATGCCGCGAACCACAGGATCAGGTCAATATCGTGTACGCCCGATTCGTAGACCGGATGCACGCGCTTGCCGAAATGTTCAAACCACCGTCGGCTGAAATGGCGGGATGCCTGGATCATGACCAGGCGGCCCAGACGTCCGTCCGATGCCGCGCGCTTGAGCGCGATGTAGGGCTGCGCGAAGCGGCTGATGTTCCCTACCATGACCACCCGCTCCGCCCGCAATGCCTCCTCCTGCACCTTCAGCGCCTCGGCGCGGGACGTGGCGAGCGGCTTTTCCACGAAGACGTGCAGCCCGTGCCGGAGCGCCTCGACAGCCAGCGGACCATGACTCGCTTCGTCGCTCACTATGTCCACGGCATCCAGCCCGCCGGCGGCGATCATAGCCATGGCGTCGTCGTATACCCGCCTGACGCCGAAGTCCTTCCCTACCCGCCGCGCCAGGTCGCCGTTGATGTCAGCTATCGCCGCGACATCGCACCCGGCGATCTGCCGCAGGACCGACAGGTGCAACCGCCCGAAGCGGCCGACCCCTATCAGTCCGATCCGCAGCTCTCCCATCCTGCCGCCGCTCCCGCCTCCCGGGCTTTTCCCCCGCCTCCCTTTCAAGGCCATGGCATTCCCCTCCCTCGCATACTTCCTCCGTCCTTCCTGCGGCGCCGGCTGAAGGTCGGAATCAGACTGGAACGGTGCCCCGCGGCCCGACGCTGGATCGCAACCTGCCTCAGATATGCTTTCTCAGCCCGTAATCCACCAGGAACAGAGTCCTGAAGCCGGCGCGCGCATATATTTCCCTGGCCGGGTTGGTCAACTCGGTCGTCAGAGATATCCTTCGCGCGCCCGACGCCTTCATCTCCTTGCACATAAGGTTGAAAAGTACCGCTCCGATCCCCATGCCCCGCGCCTCGCGCGTAACCCCGATCGAATGGAATGTACCCGTCGAGACCGGAGCCAGGACGCGATATGGCCCGGCGTAACCGACCACCTCGCGGCCGCGCCACGCCGCCAGTATTGCAGGCGGAAGAACCCGCCGGAGCGAAATCATTATCCCCTCCCGCCACGCCGGGAATTCCCGCGCCAGAAGGCTCTCCAGGGCCCCGAACATTCCCGGCTCCATGCGTCCGAAACTTATCCCGCGCGACTCGTTCTCACGCTTCCGCCCGACTATGCGGCGGGAAAGTCTGAACCTGGAGGTATCGAGCGTCATTACCTGTAGGATGCCGCCCTCCATCGTCCGATATCCCCTGTTAAGAAAGAATGGATATGCCGTCTCGTTGACCGGTACACCTCCCAGCAGGGGCAGCGGATTCCCGACGAACGAGACGGAAACCGTGTCGGCGCCCCGGCGCGCAAGATAACGTTCCGCCAGAGCCAGCAGGCGGGATCCGATGCCGCGCCGGCGCATCGCGGGCGCCACGGCGATGGCGCAGATGTGGCCGACTCTCTCCGGTTGCGATCCCGCACCGGCCGGGGCCATCGCCTCCCCTCCCGCCGATGCCCCGCTTCCAGTCGCCCCTGGAAAAATCGCCGCGATGCAAAACGCGACGACGCGCTCACCGTCAACGAGCACGAACGAACCGCGCGCGTCGAAGACCTCACGCGACAGCACGCGACGCTCCAACGCTTTGCGCGTCATCGCCTCTCCGCGCGGATTCCATGCGCCGTGGGCATGGAGCTTTTCGAGCGGGAAACAAAGCCGCCACAGGCGGGCGACGCCGGCTGCATTGCCGCTGCACAAACGCTCAATCCGCATCTTTTCCCTTGCGCCTCTGAGATGACCTCGACAGGTTTTATTTTAACCGGCGTACCCTGCGCTTTGCAAGCCCCTTAGGCATTTCGTATGCGTGCAAACGTTTGCAAAATATAAAGACCTCCTCTAAAAGCGCCCTCTTTTTAAAGCGAGCGGGGGTATCGGGCGACGATTCTATCAGATCCAGAAGGCCCAGCAGTTGCGCGTACAGTCAGGTGGCTTTGTTGCATAATTAAAGTCGCAACTTTGTGCAGTACCATGCTTTTCGTACAAACGTCATCGCCGGAACATCATGTTGCAATCCATTGTACATCAAAAGGTGTTGCGATCTTTACACAACAAGGCCCGAGTCTTGCGGCAGCTGTCTCCCGCATCCTCTGACGATCAGTTTGCGGACCAACAGCGTAACCGGTTCCCGAAAAGGCTCTAAAAGCCCCAAGCTTTAAGCGTATCTTCGGACAACGTGGTGGGGCGTTCGGATCGGTCCGCCTGTTCGGCTGGCGCCACGGGGGCGCTCGTGCGCCACGGCGCCAGCGCTTTCAGGACATATTTGCCGAGTATATCGCACTCTATGTTCACTTTATCTCCCGCCTTTTTAAGACGCATAGTCGTCTTCGCCAGGGTCGTCGGTATTATCGCCACGGTCAGCACTCCCGGACGGAGACGCGCGATGGTAAGACTGATCCCGTCTATCGCCACGGAGCCTTTTTCGACCATGAGCGGTTCGAGGACCGGCCCGAATGCTATGTGAACAAGGTATTCTCTTCCGGCGCTTTCGATGGCATCCACCTGACCGACCCCGTCCACATGTCCCAGAACGAAGTGCCCTCCGAAAGGCTTCCCGTGCCGTATCGGGAGTTCCAGATTGACGCGGGCGCTGGCGCGAAGCAGGCCGAGGGTAGTGCGCTGGAGCGTCTCCGGCACCGCATCGAATTCAGCCGCCGTTCCGTCCATGTCGGCGACAGTCAGGCAGACCCCGTCAACCGCTACCGAATCTCCAAGCTTGCATTCCGCGGCCAGCGGCCCAAGGTCTATCCTGAGCCTTTTGCCGGCCGCGGTTCCCGATACGGAAAGCACGCCGCCGATGTGTTCGATCAATCCGGTGAACATGCGATCGTCCTCTCTTTGTTTTTTTCAGGGCACAAACCCGCGGAATTTGCGCCAAGTGACGCCCCGCCGCCCGGCGCTACCTCCCTTACCGGCCGGGCCTTCAGCCGGCGCGTAGCTTCAAAGCGATCTCTCCGATTAAGAGCCTGATCCAAAAACCTCAGTATCACTGGTCACTTGAAAACCGGCCATCGCGGGTTACTTCAAAACCAGCATACCAGCGGCACACTGAAACGGCCCCCATATCCGGACTGCCCCCGATCCGGACAACCCACGCTCCCGATAAAGGGCTGTATACGGCATCATGCCTTCCCTTTGCAAGCCCCGTCTTTCAGATGGTAGATCCGGTCCGATCGTGTAAGTCGCCGGCTCCCTATTGATAAAGCGACCCAGCAGGGGAGCGTATGCCCTGTTGCGGTAATAGAGCAGAGCGGTCTCGGCATCCAGCCGGCGGCCGGTGAACGTCCACGGGTTGCCATATCCGGAGAAATTCGGATCGGATTTCGGGTTGCCGGAGGCGTCAAGCACCGCCGCGCGACCGTAAGTGTCGTAGCGGTACCGCTCCACCACGCTCCCAGCTTGGTCGGTCAGCGCCGCGACGCAGTAGATGTCGCTGGCGTGGCAGTAGAATTTTTCCACGCTGCTGCCGTTTCTGCCTGATCCGCCGCCGGACGCGGCGTTGCCAACCGGGCATCCGGCGCCGGTCCACATGACCACGTCAATTCCCGTTCTTATCACTATCAAAACCGTTGCGCTCTCCTTCAGAGGATTCTGGCCTTGTCCCGCTTCCCGTTGAAATTCGGGGCGGCGGGCGGACTCATCCGGTACTACCCTCCAACGGCCCTCCGGGCAACCGACTTCAAGGGACGTACGCTACCGCGCCGTCGGGCGCGACCGCCTGGCTTAGCCTCCTGACCCGAAAACCCACGCATTTGCGGCCATGCACCCTAAAGCGCTCCCTGCGCGCAACCGCGACTTGACTGGCGCCCCGGCCTTGGTTTAAAGTTCATCGGCGGCGGCAAGGGACAAGCTTGGCGATCCGGCGCCGCGGGTTCCGCCAGTCCGCTGGATCGGGTGGAACTCGCGGGCTTTTTTTAGTCGCGCCTGCCGCGTCGCGGCTCCGCCAGGCGCCGGATCGGAGGGAGGGCGAAGCGAGTCTAAGGCATATCGAGGGCTGGAGTGGGAAGGACAGAAGCCTGGCTCCCGAGGGGGTAGCTCAGGCGGTAGAGCAACGGATTTTTAATCCGTAGGTCGGGGGTTCGAGTCCCCTCCCCCTCACGTCCCCGTCGTCTAGAGGCCTAGGACAGTGGCTTTTCAAGCCACCAACACGGGTTCGAATCCCGTCGGGGACGCCACAAGTTTCTCAAAATTCCCGTAGAGTTGCGAGATTGGCGGTCATGGCATGCGTCCGATGGGATGTATGCCTTGCACCAGTCCAGTCAGGTCACAACATATACTGGTTACGAACTTTGTTATGGGGAAAACAGGTCGTCCCAACTCCATCTGGCGCATAGATTGAGACGCAATTACCATTTCTGCAACATGTTATGCTTTTCCGAACCAATGCAAGGGATGAGATATTTCGTGCGCGGTCTGATCACGCGGCCTCCCGGGTCGGCGCCGAGGGCAGCTCGCCCGCCGGTGCCAGCCCTCGAACTCTGGCCCGCGTCCGCATGGGGTATAACGCCATCCGCGACGGGCGCACCGCTGGCTTCCGATCGTGTCCTTGTACCAAAGAATGACATGGCCGTCAGGAGCGATATGTCCCAGGCGGCGTGCGCGATCCAAGGGACGAGCAGGTTTCCGGTGGACGCAAACATCCACCCCAGGAGCGTCCCGGCCGCGAATCCGGCACAGACGTGGACCCGTGCCTCCGGCGAATCCCGGCCGGGAGTCCAGTGGACCAGGGCGAAAAAGGCGGAAGCTGAGATTATGCCGCCCCACGCCCCTAAGGCAGATGCCAAGCATGTCTGCAGATAACCGCGCGCTATCGCCTCCTCCACGAAGGTGAAGACCAGGGCGAACGGGACAAACACTCTGAAATCCAACGCCCCGATCCCCCCGACATAATTTTTCAGATACTCGACGAAGGCGGGCCACAGGCGCCGGAACACGAGGAAAAGCGTAACCGGAAGCAGAATGAAAACGACTACGATTATCGCCCACCATTCCAACAACCCATCCGGCAACCCGTCCCGCTTCACGCCCAGCGGACGGAGGAGGCCGCCTCGCAAAAAACTGTTGGCCGAGAGGACTATCAGGAGCGCGACCGGCTGCAGCATCGCCTGAACATTCAGATTAAGGAAGACTATCCGCAGCCCCGCGTACAAAGCCACGAAGCTCGCGGCTTCCAGAAGTTCAGCGAACAAGAGTCTCCCCTTTCCGCCAGCGCCGAGACCCCGACTGGCTCCGTCCGGAACCGCGAGGCCGGGCTGCCTCGAACCGGCGCCGGACCTCCCACGCCTTAGAGCCTGTCCGCCCCCCCTAAGCGCCCAGGGTTTCCGCAGCGTCCCGCCCTATCTGTCCGGAGGTTCCCGGACAGGCTCTTAAGACGGGAGCTGCCCGTGCCGTCCCTCGCGCGAGATAGTCGCGCGTACCCCGCATATGCTCCGCCGGGAACATATCCTGCTGTCTCTTATACACATCT
>JAOACM010000312.1 GCA_026417845.1 Planctomycetota bacterium
GCGGATGCAGCGCGGCGATCAGTGCTTGTGCGCGCCCTCGCCGCCGCCACCCATGGCGCCGCCGATCCCGGTTCCCCCGCGTCTATGCCGGGATTCGATGTGCACCGCAAGCAGCGCCAGGTCGGCCGGCGTTACCCCCGCCAGTCTTGATGCCTGCCCGAAAGTCTCGGGGCGGTAACGGGAGAGCTTCTCCGCCGCTTCCCGGCTGAGCCCCTCAATCTCCTCATACTCTATTTCCGGCGGTATCCGTCTGTCTTCGATCCTCTTCATGCGCTCGATCTGCTCCGCGTGCCGCTTCAGGTAGCCCTCGTATTTTACCTCTATCTCCAGCAGTTCCGCCTGGTCATGCGACAGGCTGGCGGCCTCTTCGGGCAACGGTCCGGACCGGCGGAGCGATTCGAACGTCACCTCAGGCCTCCGCAGCAGATCAATGAGCGCTACGCCGTCCCTCCGCACCTCCCGCAGTGCCCTCGCTGCACGCTCGACCACCTCCCTCCGCCTCCCTGGCTTCGACGCCACATCGGCCGGAAGCAGCCCAAGTTTTTCGGCCAGGGGCATCAGGCGCTCGTCGGCGTTGTCCTGGCGCAGCATCAGCCGGTATTCCGCACGCGATGTGAACAGCCTGTACGGTTCATCTATTTCCTTGGAGCACAGGTCGTCTATCATGACGCCGATATATGCCTGGTCGCGTCCGAGGATAAGCGGCGGCTCGCCGCGCGCATACAGCGCCGCGTTTATGCCGGCGATTATTCCCTGACCGGCAGCTTCCTCGTAGCCGCTGGTCCCGTTTATCTGCCCGGCCAGAAAGAGGCCCGCGACGGCCTTTGCCATCAGCGACCGTCCGATCTGATGGGACGGAACGAAATCGTATTCGATAGCATACCCGAAGCGCGTAATCTCAGCCGACTCGCATCCGGGCAGCGAGCGCACCATCTCAACCTGAACTTCCGCAGGCAGACTCGTGGACAGGCCGTTCACGTAAAGCTCCCCGGTCCGCTCGCCCTCCGGTTCCAGGAACACGGAGTGCGACGTCCTGTCCGGGAATCGGACCACCTTCAGCTCCACGCTGGGACAGTATCTCGGCCCTGGCGCCTTTATCTGGCCGGTGAACAGCGGCGCGCGATCGAGGTTTCTCTGTATTATATCGTGCGTCTTTTCAGTGGTCCGCGTTATGTAACACGGGATGTTAGGCCTGTTCAGCTCCTTTGTCCGGTACGAGAAGGGTCTGGGCGGATCGTCTCCCCATTGCTTCGGAAGCGCGTCCAGGTCTACCGTACGGGCATTTATCCTCGGCGGGGTGCCGGTCTTAAGGCGGCCAATCGCCAACCCGGCGGCAGCCAGACTTTCCGAAAGTCCCTCCGACGCCGGCTCGCCGTTCCTGCCGCCGGACATCCGGCGATCCCCGATATGAATCAGCCCCCGCAGGAACGTGCCGGTGGTCACGACGACCGCCTTGGCTTCGTACTCAACCCCGGCGTAACCGACGACGCCGACGACACGCGACCGGGCGGGAGGAGCGGCGGGCGGTTCAGAGGCGCCGCCTCCGCGCCCGATGCCGCAGCCCGTGACCGGCCCGGACGCCGGCGATCCCGCGGCCGCCGCGTCCGCGGCCGGCTCCTTCCCGGCCCTCCGATCCGCCGGCTCCAGCAGCAGCGTATCCGCGATCTCCTGGCGGAGCACAAGGTTCGACGCCGTTTCCAGCATATGCCGGGTAACCATGCTGTACAGCCGCCTGTCGCATTGCGCCCTCGGCGAACGAACCGCCGGACCGCGGCTCGAGTTGAGCATCCGGAACTGGATCCCGGAGGCATCGGCGGCAAGTGCCATCCAGCCGCCCAGCGCGTCAACCTCGCGCACCACAATCCCCTTCGCGGTCCCGCCGATGCAAGGGTTGCACGACATCTGCGCCACGGTATCCAGAGACATCGTGAGCAGAAGCGTACGGCAACCCATTCGCGCGGCAGCCAGCGCCGCCTCGCAGCCCGCGTGCCCGGCACCTATGACTATTACGTCGAACCTCTCCATGCCCTTCCCACCATACTTCCCTTCTTCTGTCCCCGATAGCGGCTTCCCGGTTAGGCTCGCGGTCGCTTCGCGCGGGGAAACGATAGTAATTGACGGCAGCATGTATGTATAGATCTTCCGCCGACTTCGCCGGGGCACGGGACATATAGCCTGCCTAAAAACTCCCCCGCCGGACAGAGAGGATCGCTGGGCGTATAAAGCCACGCGCCGGAGGTTTTCGGACAGGCTCATATATATGGAAAATCCATACTTATTTGCCGTCCCATATGTTGGGGCATATCGGGCGGAGCATAATCTTGTATCGCCGAGCCGGTTGCGCTGTTGGTCCGCAGGGGCGGCTATCAAAGAGGACCGCGACGAACGGGCGCGGAGGGGGGCCGCGCAGGCTTGCCTCCGACCCCCTCTGAAGGCGACCGGGGGGAAAATCGCGAAAAGCGCTACCCAGCGGCCGCAGGCTCCCTCTGAAAAGCTGGGGTAAGACATCTCGCCGTTCGCGCCAATCTCCCTCCCATCCAAGGACATCGCAACCGGCTTTGTAGCGTTATGATCATCTCGCTCAAGCACACCACTACAGGCAGCCGCTGCCTGAACGCGGCAAACGATTACGAAAATCCCGCGTCGCGGGGCCGGATAAATCTGTCCGTTGAATGCCTGTGCCGGTTATTTTTCCATAAGCCTGCCCGACCCAGCCTGCGCCCGCTCTGTCGCGCAAAGGGCATAACGGCAGACGACCGCCGGCGCGCAATCCCATCGCAGGCTCCGCGCGGCGCGCGACGGGAGCAGGAACCGGGCAGCCGGGCGGAAGAGGTGCGCGTCCCCCTCTTCCGGAAGCCCGGCGGGACGCCGCGACTCCGCCCCCCGGAGATGGCAGCCCCATCAATCCGCCCCCGGTGGTCGGCAGGACCGGGATGCTGTCCGAACCTTGAATCGGCCCTTCGCCTGGAAGGGAGAGGAGCGCGGACGGCTGGCGGACCGGGGGTCGCCTTGCGATGACGCGGATGCGGCCTATTCAGTCCCGGACGACGGCAGCCAATCCCCAATCCGCGTGGTCGCCCGAATCGTCACCACCGGGGCCGAAATCGGTCACCAGCGTTATCCTTCCCGCGCCGGCTATCGGGACGGAGATCGGCTTGGGCGGGTCCTTCCCGGTCACCGTCCCCGATCGGAAGATCTCCTTCCCGTCGGCCAGCACAATAAATTCGACTTCGCCCCTCCCCCTGGCCGCCGCGTCAAGACCGCACAGGGCCACCAGGCGCTTGTAAGCTCCGCCGGTGTCCCATGTTATTTCCGATCGGGAATGGGCTCCGATCCCGACATCGAACATCCAGTCCCCGACGCGCATGATCTCACCGCTCACGGAAAGGTCCGCCTTGTGCGGGAAATGAGCATCGAACAGCGGGATATGTTTCGCGGCCGCCGGCTTCCTGGCGGACAGGAATTCCGCCCTCCCGCCCTCGAAATGCATATGCATCAGCAGTCTGCGCGGAATCTTTATCGTGCCGGCCGCTCCGCCCTCCATCAGCATCTCGCCGGAATCCAGGCGAAGGATATCGCCGCGCAACAGGTCTCCATTTTTGAGGCGAACGACAGCGACCGGCCCCGCCTTCCCATCCGTCCGCTTCCCGCTTCCATCGCCGTCCACCAGCCGGTCCGGGAGCCGGCAGTGGATGCGTACCACTATGCCGCGCGACAGTCTGCGAATTCCCTCTTTACCGCGATACGAAACCTCCTCCGCCTCGATCCGCAGGAGGGGCGCAGGGACTTCATCCCCATTGGATACGAATATCCTGTCCTCGTGCCCCGCGCCGTCCGATCTCCCGGCCGCCATGGCAATCGCCGCGGCCTTTATTTCGCCCGGCCGCACCGGTGCCAGGTAGATCGCGGCGACCTTCTCCCTGGGCAGCTCCACGATCTCCAGGCTTTCGGAGGCGAACCGGATGGATGCCGAGCCTGCCGACCTCACCTCTCCGGCAAGCATCGTCCCATCCGCCAGCAGGACGGCGGAAGACAAGCGCTCCGGAAGTCCGGCCCTGGCGAACCTGACGGCCAGCACTTCGTCTGATGCCACCATCCTGTCCCCAAGGCTCAGGCTGCCGCGCCTGCCGATGTGCACGGTCCGCTGGAGGATGGACCCGTCGGTCAGTATCACATCGTCGGAGATCGCCGGCGGCGCGGCGGGGATTGCGGCGGCCAACAATACCGCGGCAAGGAAGGCGGACCCGGCAAAGCGCGCCGGCTTGGCGGCCGGTCCCGCTGGAGCGCCGGAGGCCAAGCCGGCGCCACGGGATGATATCGCGACACGGAAGGTCATAGTATCAGGGGGCGAATCGCCGGCGGGGACGGATATCCAGGCGGCGGCGAACGCCCCGGGAAGCGCCGCGGGAAGTCGCGCCGCGCGGCGCGCGCGGATCGCACACCCGGAAAGGCCGGTCATCTCTGGTAGATCGGCAGGTATCTGTAGGGGATGGCCAGGACCTTGATGGCCCATGCCGTGCCGATCAGCCCGCCGGGGGATTCGACGCGGAAAGCCCCGGCTTCCCTCCCCTCCTTGATCTGCCTTCTTATCAGCTCCGCCGACACGTCCCTGTACCACGACGCCCACCGCTCCTTGAACTGCTGGTGGAGCCCGGCCTGGTACATCGCCTGGGCCGCGTAGTAGTGTCCGTACATCCACCACTGCGAATCCTTTTTGTTTTTCCGGGCATACACAAGGAAGTCCAGTCCCGGCTTGACGGTGGCCGGCTTGTATTCGCCGCACACCTGAAGCGACAGGACCGCCGCCGCCGTATTCGAAAACCTCGGCTCCTGCCCCCCGTAATTGTAGCAATAGCCGTACATGCCTTCCTCTATCGTTTTGCTCTTGCAGTATTCAACGAAGCCGATCGCGCGTTTTATCGTTTCCGGAGGCACGGCGATCCCGGCGTCCCTGGCGGCGCGGAGGGCCATCAGCTGCATGATCGTTATGGATATGTCTCCGGGTCGGCCGTTGGGCACGTAATACCACGAGCCGTTGTCGGCCTGCGATTGGATCTGCAGCTGGACGGCGCGTCTGAGCGTCTGCCCGATGCGCGGATCCTGCGTATGCCCCCACGCCTCGGCCAGGCATAAGGTCGCCAGCCCGTGGTTGTACATCACGCCTTGGCCGGCCCGCTCCTTCATCAGGAGCCCCGAGGGCTGCGCGCTGTTCAGTATGAAGTTGACGCACCGGGCGACGTGCCTGCCGTATTTGCCTTCTCCAGGCAGATTACCGACCGACATGAAGGCCATGCATGCCGAAGCGACACCGCCGGTCAGGTCCCCGTACTCGGCGCGGAAGGTACCGTCGGCATTCTGGACGCGCGCCAGGTACGCCAAGCCCATCTCTATCGCCGCCTTGCCCTCGCGGCTGACCTCGACCTCCTCCATCGCCGCCGCGCCCGGCGCCGCGAGGACCACAGTGAGCAACGCCAACGCCGGCGCGAAAGCCGGCCCAGCCCCCGCCATCGCCACCTGCCGTTCCCGCATCCCTTCCTCCTCCCCCCCAGCCGGACTTTCCAGGGCCGCCGCAAAACGCCAACCGCTTCCCTCGGG
>JAOACM010000313.1 GCA_026417845.1 Planctomycetota bacterium
GGCCGAGGATGAGGCCGGCCGCGGCAGTAACCCAAACGACAGACGCCAAGGCCGCCGCCCGGATTAAGGACCTGTCCCGAAACTTCCCGCCGGGCAGTGTGGCTCGCTGAGCGCACAAGCTGAGCGCCGGAGGTTTCCGGACAGGTTCTAACCATCGCGCGCGGACGGACACGAACGCTTCCGACATACATACCCCCCTTCCCTTCTCACGGTACCGTCGCCCCGGCCTCCGCGGCGTAGGAGAGCGTCAGCTCCAGCACCCTGCGGTTGTAGCTGTCGGCCACCGCCAGGTGGCGGTCGAGGACGGCCACCGCCGCCGGATAACGCAACGGAATATCGGGCCTCGGCACTGCACTGGCCGGCCCCCGGGCGTCCACGTTCCCGTAGGAACCGAACCGGAGCAGAAGGTTACCGGCGGCGTCGAGCACCTGGACGGAGTGGGTACAGACGTCCGGCACATACACGCGCCCGAAGCCGTCGGCCGACAGCCGCGCCGACGGACATTCACAGCTGGAACTCTGCGGCTGGGGCGACATCCCGTAATATTCCCATAGCGCGCCCTCGATGACCACCCTGCCCTTCCCGCCGGAATATCCGCCGACGTGGGTGAATTTTTCCCCCGGCGCCACGTGCCGGAAAGCCCCGCCCTCCGGACCGAAGCGGCATACCGTCCCGTACCACATCCGGAAATGGCCGCGCGGATCCGCGCCAAGGAACCGTGGAAACTCCGCGCCAGGCCCAGTCCCGGCCGGCTTTACGGCGTCAGCCACGTAAACCCGCCCCGTGCCGTCCACGGCCAGAGGACCGGCGGTGTGTGTCATATCGGATATGTAGCCTTCCTTGAGCAGCTCTCCGCCCGGCGAGTAGATGTTTACCCTTGCGCGCTCCTTCCCGCCCGGCGCGGAACATTCGGACACATATATCCTGCCGTCCGGCGCCACAGCGAACGGTCCGCACTTCTCGCCGGCATATGTGCCGCCGTGGTAGCCGAGCGTCTCAATACCCTCTTTTTCGCCGAACGGCACCAGCTTGCCGTCGCGGCCATACCTCCTGATTACCCATCGCATATCGCGCGGAGGGGCGGTTATTTTGCCGCAGCTGAGGTAGAGGGTTCCGTCGGGGGCCGCGTCAACGGCGCCGAGCCACTCCATCGCTTTCTCTGGCAGCGGTACCTTCTCCAGCCCGCCCGTCCCGGCTCTGACGCGGTAGGCGCCCGGAAGTCCGCCGCCTACGAGATAAAACTCATCCACATCCCGCGCGGCGGCCACCGCGGGGCAGGATATGCTCGCCCCGCGCTCCTGCGTGGGGACCTTGTGCGGAATGCGCCTGAGTTCCGTCCCCTCGTCAACGATCTTCCACAGAAAATCCTTCGGCGCCCCCTTAACGGGGTTGGAAACCCAGATGACCGGCTTATCGCCGGATGCGTCCATCGCCATTATCGGGCCGCAGTCGTGGAAGTAGCGCGTCTGCTTCGGAAAGTCGAGACGGGCGATCTCGCGGAAATCCTCCCGCGACTTGTACTTGACCAGCGACTTCTCGCCGTAAACCTCCCATACCACCTCGGCGTATCTGTCGGTCTTTCCTCTGTCGCCGACGCTCAGGACATATATCTCCCGCGTCTTCGGGTGCACGGCAACCTGCTCGGGACCGGTAACCGGCAGCGTCTTGAGGTACCGGCCGTCGGAGTCGAACACCTGGATGCGGTCATTCATGTAGTCGCAGACGTACAGCCTTCCGTCGGGATCGGTCGCCAGTCCCCGCGGCCTGTTGAAATGGGCGTTATCCCTTCCCGGCTCGCATTCCACGCCGGCGAACGGCTTCGGCGGGGCCGTGTCTTTCCACTCCATCCGGTACACGGCATGGTGGAGCGACTTCCGCTTAGAATGGTAGGTCCCGCTGACGTAGACGTATTTTTCGTCCGGCGAAAGGGTCAGGAAGACGTCCCCCGTCCACGATGCCTCCGGCAGCGGCGGGCCGGAGAAGCCGTCTCGCGGGCAGCTCCCATCAGCGCCGATGCACAGCAGACGGCGCGACTTGTTTCCGGCCGCGTCGGCCACGGGATTGCCACAGACGAAGATGTAGCGCCCGTCCTTCGTTATCCGCGCCGTGTGCCGCGCCATGCCGGCCATGCCCGGCAGGTATCCCGAGAAGGGGGTATGGTTGTTGGGACCGGTCAGCGGCACGCGACGGCCGTCGGCAGTCAGGAGCCAATCCACGGCGGAAATCTTTTCCTCGGGCCAGTCCGCGCGGAAGGGCTTGACGGTCCGCAGGTAGTTGCCGTCCCGGTCGAACGCCGTGATCATGGCGATGCCCGTGAACCTAGCTGTCCACAGATGCCCCCACATCACGTACAGGTTGCCCGACCCGTCGCAGGCCAACGATACCGGTCCGCGGGACTCAATACCCTGCTCGCGCTCGAAAAGGAATCGCCCGAAGGAAACCCGCAGCCCCAACCCGACGCGAGCCGAACACCCCGCCGGGACCGGCCGGCCTTTCTCGTCTTTACCGTCCCACCCGATCCGCT
This sequence comes from Planctomycetota bacterium, assembly GCA_026417845.1. Classification (GTDB taxonomy): domain Bacteria; phylum Planctomycetota; class SZUA-567; order H5-PLA8; family CALKMO01; genus CALKMO01. The sequence goes on from JAOACM010000313.1 coordinate 2,525, forward strand.
GCTCCAGCGTGCCTCTCTGAAATGGCTCCGGAGCCTTCGGACCGAGGCGGCCGCATCCCAGCCGCCGGACGACCGAACCGTCCGGGCCGGCGATCCAGACGCTCGCGTCGCACTCTGAGGCCGCTGCGAACGAAATGACGAAGCGGTCGCCTTCTCTCGTGACGGACGGCACGCGCGCGAACGCCGGTTTCGCCCCGCCGGAATCCCCGCCCGCTCCGCCCCCGCCCACCCAGGTTCCCGCTTCCGCTCCGGCTCCAACTCCGGTGCCGGCCCCACCTGCAGTGCCGGCTCCACCCCCGGCGCCGGAGCCAGAGGCATCCTCGCCGGCCGTCAAACGACAGGAGGCGGAAAACGCAAAGGTCAAAGCCAACAGCAACGCTACCAGCACCAGCCCCATCCCCGGGAGAAAGATCGCCCCCCCGGTTGCAGAGCTGCGGATTCTCCCTGGCAAGATAAGTGTCACTGCTCACTCACCTCCTTCCTTCAGAGCAGCGGTTTCCTCAACCGCATAGGCAATCTCTACACTCACTATCCGGTTGTTACCGCTGTCAACCAGGTAGAGCCTCCGCCGCCCGCAATCGAGAGTCAGGAAGGAACAATAAGCCAGCGCGATCTCCGGCCCCCCTACCCTGATCGGACTGTCCGGCCCCCGGCCGCTGTCGGCGTTTCCGTAGCGCCCAAGCCGCAACACGAAGTTCCCGTTGGTATCGAGCATGGCCACTGCGCAGCGGTGCGCTTCGGTAACGAAGACGCGACCGTACCAGTCCACCGCGAAACGCGTCTGGGGGCAGAAGCACGACGTATTGGAACCGACTTCATTAATGCCGCCGTAGGCCCACAGAAGCTGTCCCCTGGCCCAGACGTTGCCTGAAGCGGACCCCCTGGCCCGGAACTCCGGCGGCCTGTCCGGTTTTTCCTTCAGCGGTATCGTCCCGCCCTGCTCGTATATGAATTTGCCCCCCTGCGGCCCGAACTTGACCAGCGAATCCCCATATATCGGTTTGCCGTCTACGTACAGGTTGCCGCAGAAACCCAGGTAGATGTTTCCTTCGCGGTCGCCGCGCACGCCCATCGTGCCGCAATAAAGCCCGCCGACGGCATCCAGCAGGCGCTCCTCGCCCCTGTAATCCCATATGCCCAGTATGTTGCCTGCCTCGTCCATGCTCGGCCTGCCCGGATAGAAACGCGGGTGAAAGTCGCGATCGTCCTTCGGCCTCAGCTGTCCCTTGCGGAAGCCCTCCATCGCCCAGTCGCTGCTCAGCGAAAGCCGGCCTTCCTTCGTAGCGCGGCTGTACAGTCCCAGCACCAGGACATCCCCGCGGTGCGAAACGTCGAAGCCGTTCTGGCAATGAAACACGTACGGCCACGGGAACCTCAGGCCGCCCGGCGACATGAAACCCCACCCCCCGCGAACTTCCTCGCCGTAATCGAACGGGACGGGACGCCACGTTTCCGGATCGAAGCGGAGGATATATTTCATGGTGCGGACGTAGGCCAGACCGTCCGGGCCGATGAGCATCTCGTCGAAATCTCCGCCGATATTTGGCAGCTTCACCGCCTCGAAGCGCCCGGTGGCGGGGTCTATCCGCCAGTGCCCGTTATAGTACAGTCGCCCCATGATCGGATCGGCGCTGATCGCGTGCCTGATTCCGCCGGAGAGCCAGAAGGGCGGCTTCCCGTCCTTCTTCACGTCCTCGACGAATTCGCGTACAAGCTCCAGCCGATCTCCGCGATCCTCGTATACCGCTATCTCGCCGTGCCTGTGCGTGATCCATATCCTTGGCGGCGAAACCCAGCCGTCCACGCAGAACGCCGGGTCGTTGGCGGCCGGGCCGTAGTCGAATTCGCGATCGAACGCCAGCTTCGTTTCCGGTACCGGCGAAAACTTGAGCAGGCGGAACTTCCAGCCTCCTCCGGCGCCCTTGCCGCGAGCGATCCCGGCGATGACGTAGACGGCCCCCGTCTTCTGGTCCACGTCCAGCCATTCCGGTGCCTTGACCTGGATCGTATGGAGCCACGTCCCGTCCGGCTTGTGGATCTGAATGCGATTGTTCCCGTAGTCGGCCACGTAGATGTTGCCGGCGACGTCGGTCGCCACGCAGAGGGGCATGTTGAACCCTCTCCCGTCGTCGCGGGGATGTTCGATCTCGCCTATGAAGGGCTGATCCGGCAGAGCTGCCGCGTCCCAGTCCACCCTGTAAACCGCGTGGATGAATTTCACGTCCTGAATCCCGTAGGTCGGGGAGACGTTTCCGCTGCGCAGGCCTGTGACGTACAGCCATTTGCCGTCCGGGCTCGATGCCAAGGCGTGGTTGTGGACGAGGGAGGCCTCCCATTTGCGGGCCTTGACCTTGCCGATGACAGGTCCGTACAGCCTGCCACCTTCCGGGGATCCATCAGTCCGTATGCGCATGACCTGCTTGGGGACCAGACCGCCCATGGAGGCCACCGCCAGTTTGCCGGCTGCGCAGGCCATCCGCTGCGTTATGACCGGCACGGCCTCCGCGTCGAAGCACAGGTTGAAATAGTTGCCCCGTGGCCCGCCAGCGCCGCCGTCGGCCGCCGCATGGCCCCCTGCCGGATAGTAGACGACCTCACCGTCATGGAGTTTTATCAGATCCTTCAGGTCGCCCTTCTTGAACTCCTCCAATTTGTCGGCGCGGAACGGCACCAGCGTCCGCAGGTATTCCCCGTCGTGGCTGTAGGCCCTCAGCTGCGGCCGTTCGGCCCCGCTCAGTACGTAAACCCCGTCCCTGTCCGCCGCGATGGCGCTCACGCGCCTGCTGGAATCAACGTCCTTCGGGTGCCAGCCGATCAGCTTTTCGAACCGCGGCGAAAGCCCCAGCGATACGCGCGCCACGCACTTCTCAGGCTCATCCACATACTGCCGCCTGTCATCCTTGCCGTCCCAGATCAGCGTCTGTTCGAGCGAATCCGGCTTCAGCGGCTCCGGCGCGTTCGGTCCAAGCACCCCGGCCACAAGGTGCCGCACCACCTTGCCTGCTCCGTCTTCGATCGCTACCGCCACATCGCACCGGCCCTTCGATGCGAACGTTAC
>JAOACM010000314.1 GCA_026417845.1 Planctomycetota bacterium
ATCCGGATCCTCGCCGAAATTCTGGCCGGTGATCTTCGCCAGCGACCTGGCCGCAGCCTCGCGGACCAGGGAGTCCTTATCCTTGAGGGCAGCCAGCAGCCGTTCGGCCGCCATGGCGCCGCCCACATCACCAAGCGCTTCGGCGGCCGCCCTCCGGACCTGCCACGCCTCGTCGCCCAGCGCGTCCAGCAGCGGCTCGAACGTCCTGGGATGCGTTATCCGTCCGAGTAGTTCGATTGCCTCCTTGCGGACTTCCAGCCTCCTGTCTTTCAAGGCGGGGAATATCTCCTCCATCACCTGTTTGGCTTCCTCGGACTCCCGCCACTTGAGATCTATCGCGCGTAGAGCCACGGGCATATGCGCCCGGTTCAGTGTACTCGTTTCACGCGTCATTCTGCCGCGCGCAAATGGGAAAAAAGCGAGTACCGTTTCCACGACGTTGGGTTTCGAGTCGTAGCGGTCGTGGAGCCGTGAGGAGTCGGTCCTCCGATAGGCTTCGAAAGACGGCGCCCGGCCCGGCTTCGCGCCGGTTCTCGCGGCGATGGCCGGCATCTCCAGACCGCCGGACGCGAACGGTCGCGAGATCGGGACGTCCCCCGCTGTTCGCGCGCCGCGATCCCCCCGGCCGGACGGGACCGGCGTCAGCGTCTTCTTATCTTCTCGAGGTTCTCGTCTCTGCCGAGCACCACGAGGATATCGCTGTCCTTGACCACGAAGTCGGCCCCGGGCGCTACGACGAGGCGGTCCGGCACCAGTTCGCGCACCGCGATAACATGGACGTTATACCGGTTGCGGATGCGGCTCTCCCCGAGCGATTTCCCTACGATTTCAGGCGCAGGGGCGATCTCCAGGATGCTGTAGCCAGGGGCGAGGCGGAGGTCCTCCAGGACGTTAGGCCATGCAAGCCGCGCGGCCAGGCGCAGCGCCATGTCGCGCTCGGGGAACACTACTTCGTCCGCCCCGACGTGCCTCAGTATCTTGGCGTGATCCAGCGTGACCGCCTTGGCCACGACCCGCTTCGCGCCGAGTTCCTTAAGGTACATCGCGCTCAGGATTGTCGAGTCCATCCGGTCGCCAAGCGAGACCGCCACCGCGTCGAATTCCCGCACGCTCAGGCTTTCGAGCGCCTTCCGGTCGGTCACATCGAACATGTGAACCTGGGCGAGCTCGCTCCTGAGTTCATCCGCGACATCCTGACTCCGATCCACTCCCACCACTTCGCAGCCGTTTTCCACAAGTCGGCGCGCCAGGTGCGAGCCGAACGTTCCAAGTCCGAGGATGAGGAATCGCCGCATCGAGACGCCTCCGTTCCTGTCCCCCTGACGGCACCGGAATGTAATCGCCCGCTCTCCGCCGCCCGGCCCCGTTCCCGGCGGCAAAAAAGGAGCATTTTCCGATCGCGCCGCAATCAAATTCCGCAGACGATCGCCGGGAAGTTTTCGGGACCCGGCTTCTTCCTGTCGCGCAACCCGGTTCCCGCGAAGGAAGCGTCCTGATGCTCGCGCCAGAAAACCGATGCTGATGTCCTGTCCCGTCTATCGTTCGACATCGCTCCGCGATGCGTTCCGGGATGCAAAATCCGGGGCCGGCGCCGATCCTCCCGGCGGCGTCGCCGCCGGAACCGGCGATCAGTTCCCGACCGGCGTAACGGGTCCTGCCCCAGATGGGCCGCGGACAACCCGCCGGAGCGGCAGGCGAAGGGGCGAATGGAACTTCTGGCGCCCCATTGCCTAAGGGCTGACCGGCGGGGGTTTCGGCGGCGGCGAGTAGCCCGGGATAAACAGGCCCGGCGATCCGTCGTCAACCCGCTTTTCGGGGGGCCGGGGATCGAGCGTAGTTTCGACAAAGCTCAGCCTCGGTCTCTGCGAAGGCGGCAACACCTCCGCCACCCGCGCCGGCGGGATCACTCCTCCATCCGCACCCAGGAAGAATTGCGGCGCGGCGTCCCTTTCGCGGGCAAGCTCGTGAGGGTCGAGCAGCGATGTGCGTATCTCACCAAGCCTCGTTCCGACTTCTCCCGGCCTGTTCCCTTCGGCCGGCATCCCGGGCGCTTCAGACAATATCGCACGCTTCCCGCTCTGCCCCAGTTCTGTCCATGGGCCTGCCGCCGCCCTCGCGACGTTTACGGCGCCATGCAGCACAGTAACGATCGTCACCCCGCGTCTCTGCTCGGCAGTAGGCGGGTCGTGGCTCACAATAAATTCGGCGGCGTCAGGCCTGATGACGCCGGCGGTCGTTTCGATCCGTATCAACGGCGCCTCATCCCTTGCCACGAGGAAATGAAACCTTCCTCCCGGCAACCTGAAGACTGTTTCTGCGTTGCCATCCTTCGCTGGTGCCCTGCGAACCTCGACGCCGGAATTCGCCCCGATAGCCACCATCGTCCCCTTCGGCATCTCGAGATTGCACGATCCGTCGGCATCGGTCCTGACAGTGTCCCCAGACTCAAGGTTCAAGCCCTGCGTCGCAGCAAACTTTTCCGCCGGACGCCTCTCCCTTATCGCCTTGAAGACCGTAACTTTGCCTGCGGCGCGCATGATCCTGACGGCCGTCCCGGCACCCTCGCCGCCCGATAGCGGCATAGAGGCAAGAAAAAGTAACGCGGAGATTCCAGCAAGTCCGCAACAGGCTTTTGCCATAAGTCTCGCCTCCTTAGCGGTCCGCAAATTCCGCCATTCCCTCCCCCTGACGCATCGTGCCGGAAAGCAGCAATAAAAACCGCCGGGCACCTTCCTGCCGGACGACCGGCAAGTCGCGGTCGCGGCCGGTGATTCTCGCCGTCACGGGTCCACGCATCACTGTTAAAGTTATCCCGCCGGCATCCGGAAGTCAATAGGTTGGATTCCGTTGCGATGGGCGGCGACCGGCTCACTCAGCCTAAGCCGGTTGCGCTGTCGGTACGCAGAAACGGCTGTCAGAGAGGAGGCTACGAAGCGGGCGCGGAGATGTACGCGCAGGCTTGCCTCCGCCGCTCTCTGAAAAACGCCCGGGGTAAAAATCGCGAAAAGCGCTATCCGGCGGGCGCGTGTTCGCTCTGGATGGCTGGGGCAAGCGCCTGGCCGCCCGCGCAAATCTCTCTTCCAGCGCGGAGACATCGCGACCGGCTCACTCAGCCTCTCCGTGCCTTGACAGGAAGGGGCAGGATTTTATACTGCCCATTCCTTCCCCGACAGTCGCGTCGCGAGTGGGGATGCGCGGAGCCGCCGGTTCCTAGTTCGGAACGTTCCGGAAAGGTCCGCCATGAAGGGCGGGTTGCCGGCGGCGCGGGTACGGTTGGAGAAAGAAGACATGCCTAACCCTAAGAGGCGGCACTCCGTTTCGAGGAAGGGGATGCGGCGGGCGCATGACCATCTGGCGCCCGTGCAGGTGGGAGAGTGTCCCCGTTGCGGCTCACCCAAGAGGCCCCACCGGGTCTGCCTCAACTGCGGTTACTATCGCGGGCGGGATGTTCTGAGATTCGAGGCGTCCGGCGGGGCGAACGAGGGGGCCTGATCCCGTGCGCATCGCCATAGATGTCATGGGGACCGACCTCGGGCCCTCGACGGTGATCAGAGGAGCGATATCGGCCGCCAGGCAATATCCCGAGGTCAGGCACGTCCTGGTCGGCGACGAGGCGGTCATAAGGGGCGAGCTGGCACGGTTCTGTCCCGGAGGCGCCGCCAACGTGGAGATCGAACACGCCTCGCAGGTCGTCTCGATGTCGGACAAGCTCTCCGGCTTCCGGGAGAAGCGGGATTCTTCGGTGGCGAGGGCCGTGAAGCTCGTGGCATCAGGACATTGCGACGGGCTGGTCACTCTGGGCAACACCGCGGCCGCAGTGGCTTTCAGTACCCTGATGATGAAATGCCTGGAGGGCATCCAGCGGCCCGGGATAGCCGTGCCCTTTCCTTCGCTCAAAGGCGTATGCCTGGGCATAGACATGGGAGCGAACGTAAACCCGAAGCCGGAGCATCTGCGCGACTACGGCGTGATGGGTTCCGTGTACATGCAGGCCGTTATGGGCGTCCCCTCGCCGCGCGTAGGGCTGATAAACGTCGGCAGCGAGGAGACGAAGGGGACGCCCGAGGCCAGAGAAGCCTTCGCCCTCCTCAAGGAAGCGGATATCAATTTCATTGGGAACGTTGAAGGAGGCGACATATTTTACGGCAGGTGCGAGGTGGCCGTCTGCGATGGATACGCCGGCAACGTGATGCTCAAGGCCGCCGAGGGTCTCGCCGAATCGCTGATGACCGCCATCAGGGAGGAACTGCGGCGGACTATCGTGCGCAGGATCGGGGCTGCCATATGCCGGCCGGCCTTTCGCGCCTTGGCGAAGAGGACCGATTACGCGGAGTGGGGAGGGGCGCCGCTTCTGGGTGTCAACGGCATATGCATAATCGGCCACGGGCGGTCGAACTCACGTGCCGTGGCGAACGCGATCCGGGCGGCGCGCGAGGCCGTCTCCCAGCGGCTCTGCGACCGCATCGTGAGCATGTTGAAGTGAGGCGCTTAAGCCCGCCGCCGGAGTCCATCCCGAATCAGGAGCCCCCCGATGATCGCGCGTTCTTCCATCCTGGGTACCGGGTCCTACCTTCCCGAGAAGCGGATAACCAACGCCGACCTCGAAAGAATGGTCGATACTTCCGACGAATGGATAATGACGCGCACGGGGATCAGGGAGCGACGGATGGCGGCGCCGGGGCAGACCACCAGCGACTTGGCGGTCGAGGCGTCGCGGAGAGCGCTGGCGTCGGCCGGCATCGGCGCGAAGGACTTGGACATGATAATAGTCGCCACGCTGACGCCGGACGCGTTGCTCCCGGCCACGGCCTGCCTGGTCCAGCACAAGCTCGGCGCCCGCTTCGTCGGAAGCTTCGACGTGGTCGCGGCCTGCTCGGGCTTCGTGTATTCGCTCTCGATCGCCGACCTTTTCATAAGGTCAGGTGCCGCGCGTCACGTGCTGGTGGTGGGGGCGGACGTGCTCTCGCGCGTCGTGGACTACACGGACCGCGGCACGTGCGTCCTGTTTGGTGACGGCTCCGGGGCGGTAATCATGGGTCCGGGAAACGGCCGGGCCGAAGTCCTGTACACGAAGCTTCACGCCGACGGATCCGGCGCCCAGAAGCTCTACATCCCCGCCGGCGGTTCGGCGCTCCCGGCATCCCGCGAGACGGTTGACGGAAGGATGCACTTCATAAAGCTGGCAGGGAGGGAAATATTCAGATTCGCCGTGACCGCGACGGCGGAGGCGATACGCGAGGCGATGGCGGATCTGATGCTGTCGCCGGCCGATATCGGAGCCGTGATCCCGCACCAGGCGAACATAAGGATCATAGACAGCGTGGCGGAACGTCTTCCGATAGCGCGCGATCGGTATTTCCTGAATCTGGATCGCTACGGAAACACCTCGGCGGCAAGCATCCCGATAGCGCTGGACGAAGCGGCCGGATGCGGCTTCCTCAACCCGGGCAAGCACGTAATCCTCGCGGCTTTCGGCGAGGGTCTGACGTGGGGATCGGCGGTCCTGCGATGGTAAGCCTGGCCGGCTGCCGCGTGCGAGCCGGAATCCGCGGCGGCGTACCG
>JAOACM010000030.1 GCA_026417845.1 Planctomycetota bacterium
CCTCCCCACCCTCCCGACCCGCGCCATCCGGCCGCGACCCCTCTGGCCGCGACGCCGCCGCGCGACCCCCGGCATGGGGCTCTGCCGGGAATATTTTCGCCAATCCATCGGAATGTCTGCTCCCATCCTCCTTCTCCGGGTGCCGGGGGCTTTCTCCGGCGCCCCGGCACCGGGGGCGATGCCGGAAACTCAGGATTATACTACGCTGCCTTCTTCTTAGCAAAAGACGCCGTACGTGCTTTTGTTACTGCAAAGTCCCGGCCCTTGCCGCGCTGCTCTGGCGTAACATCGAGTGGCGAACCGGTTGCGTCAGGAGCGGCTCGCGCCTGGGACGCGGCGCGACCTGCCTGACGACAACCCATCGAGGAACGGATTCCGGAAGGGCCGCGAGTCGGGCGAAAGTCCGGTTTGACTTCGGTCCTTCCGGAGGATAAATTTCCCATCTGGAAGCTCTATACGGCACGGCAAGTTTTGCGCGCAAAATATCCGGTTATCGGTACCACTGCCGTGGCGATGGATGCAGTTGCCTTGCCGGGACGGGTCCCCACTCATGGAAATATTTTTCTGCGAGAGTTGCGGGCGCAGGATCCCCGACAGGGAGTTCGCGGACGGGGCGGCCGTCCGCGATGGGGGCAGGGCGTTCTGTCCGGCGTGCCGCGCGCAGGCAGGCGGCGGCCGGCAGGCAGGCGAATCGGGCGAACCCGGCCCCTCATCCGGCGCCGCCGGGTCCGAGCGATCCCCGACCGGGAAACAGCGTCCGCCGAGCGGCGCCCGGCGCCTCCCCACAGGCGCGCACCCGGTCCCGCCCCAGCCCCATCGCGCGCCGACCGGGGCCCATCGGCTTCCGACCGGCGCGTTCCGCCCCGCGCCCGGGGGGGTACAGGCCGCCGGGGATCCCGGCGCCCGCCCTCCGTCGGAAGCTATCCGGACCGGAGCGAAGCCGCCGGCGGCCGACGTATCCGGCGGGCGCCATCGGGCTCGAGCCGCGCTGGTGTGCGGCGGCGCGGTATGCGCTGTCGCCGTTCTCCTGCTGGCGCTTTTCGCGGAAGGGACGGGCCGCGGCGACGCAGACAGGGCGGGACCGGACGGGGTTCCGCCTCCCGACAAAACCGCCTCCGGGCCGGCGCGCGGGACCGCGGGCGGGAATGGCGGCGCGGAGGTTGCCGGTCCGACAAAGCGCCCGGACGGGCAGTGGCGCGAGGCGGCGGCCGCGCTGGAGAAGGCGATCGGAGAGGCAAGGGCGTTCGAAAAGGCCAACCCGGACGATGTGGCCGGGATCGTCCGCCTGTGGGAGGCTTTGGAACTCGAGGCGGGACGTATACCGGAGGAGGCGTGGGCACGGATGGGCGGCGGAGCCGGCGGCGGCGCGGGCGGCAACGCCCCGGCCGTCATATCCGCCGCGCTGGAGGCGGCCAGGGAGCGGGCGCGGTCGGCGGCCGAGGGAGCGTGGGGGGAGATAGAGAAGGCGATCGGGGAGGCGCTGGCGCGGGGCGATTACGACGGGGCGCTGGTGGAACTGGGGAAGGTGCCGGAGAAACTGCGGCCGCTGCTGGACGGGAGGATCGGGGCGCGCGCGGCCCGGCTGAGGAGCGAGGCGGAAGCGGAGATAAGGCGTCTCACGGACGCCGCCGGCGCCGCGCTGGAGGCCGGAAGGATCGAGGAAGCGGAAAAGGCCTTCGGGAAGCTCTCCGGCCTGAAATGCGCCCAGGCCGCCGCCGCGACGGAGACACTGGGCGCGAAGATCGAGGCGGCGCGGAAGGCCTCCGTTGAAGCCCGGCGCTCGGCCGAACGGAAAGCGGCGGAGGATCTCTGGGAGTCCGTGATGGCGGAGGTGGACCGGTGCCTGCTGATAGATGGAGATATTTCCGGCGCGAAGAAGGCCGCAGCCAGGCTCGGCGGGTCAGGCGTCGCGGGATATCTGGCTGAGCGCGCCGAGGCTCTGGATGCGCTCATCGCGGCCATGGAAAGGGAGCGGGCGAGGGATCTGGCGGCACTGGAAGGGCTGGTCGGCCGGGAGGTCAGCTGGGAGATCGGAGGCGAGGTCATCAGGGGCACGGTGTCGAAAGTCATCGGGGGCGAACAGGTAGTGGTCGTCCGGAAGGTTCGCGGCGCGACCATGGACTGGCCGGTGAAGGTTGCGAACATACCGGCGGCCGGGAGAGCGGCGATATTCGCACGGGGCGAGCCGGCCGAGGGCGTCGAATCCGTCGCGGCCGCCGTGCGGAAGCTCGCAAAGGGATCGGAGGACCCGAAGGGCGCCGGAAGATTGCTCGAACGCGGGAAGGGATGCCTCCTGGCGGGACATTACCTGGAGCATGTCCGGAGGCTGGAGATCGGGGAGGCGGAGTTCGCCGCCGAAAAGGCGTGGAAAGCGCTCAAGTCCGGGGCGCCGGAAAAGCCGGACAGGGCGACGGCGGAAAGTACGTTGCGCGCCATCGAACGCTTCGAACGGACCCATGGCGGTACGAAAACCGCCAGGGATGTCTCCAGCGAACTGGCGGCGTTGAAGGCGAGGGTCGCCTCGGCGCTGGAGGTGAAAGGTTACCGCGGGGAGTGGACCCGCCGGTCACCGAAGGTCGTGGATCCCGGCGGGAAGCCTGTCGAATTCCCGTCCGACAAATGGGGCAACTGGGGGGCCGCCTACGATTCCAAACGCAAGCTTTGCGTCCTGTACGGATCGAGCCATTACGAAATCCGCCGGAACGATATGTGGACTTACGACGCCGGCAGGGATATATGGACCCGCGTTATGGACAACGACCCGAGGGCTTCCGACCGCCCGCCGGCTTCATTCAACGGCGACGGCTACGCACTGCCTTTCTGCTACGATGCGAAGCGGGACGTATTCTGGTTGTACGCCGGCGGCCAGCTCTGGCGATACGATCCCGAAAAGACGGCGTGGAGTCGCGAACGGAATCTCGGAATCAAAGGAAACGTGCTCCTTGCCTTCCCGCGCGCGGGGGGCGACGCGATCGCATGCGGCTACGGAGTGGGAAACGACAAAGTCATAGTTCTCGAGACCGCCCAGACAAGGCGTCTGGAGCGATGCCCGGGAGATGTCTTCTACCCGTGGGGAGGATCGTCGGCATTGAGGCCGGGCTGTTTCGTTTCCGACGCGAAGGGCGTCTTCCTGCTGTTCGGGGAACGATCCGCCGGCGACAGGCAGCCTTTGCCGGCCACGTGGGCGTTCGATTCCGCGGCCGGCGCATGGCGCAAACTCTCTCCGAAAACGTCGCCACCCGGACGCTTCTCCGCCAACCTCGCCTGGTATGGATCGCTCGACGCATGGGTCCTGTTCGGAGGATTCCGGTTTTGGGAAGACGGAGCGGCATCCGGCCTGGCCGACACGTGGGTGTACTCGCCCGGAGCGAACGCGTGGTTCGAGACAGCCGCCGGGACGCACCCGCCATCGGGCGGGGCGATCTGGTACGAAGAGGCCGCGGATATGATCATCCTGTTCACCGGCCGGGAGACATGGACTTTGAAACTGAGCCCGGTATACGGTTGCGAGGAGTCCGGCGCGCCGACCGGAAAATCCGGCGGCACCGGCGCGCCCGGGAAAGGGAACTGACGGGCCCGCGACGGAACTGGAATAAGAGCCTGCCCGGAATTCCCCGCCGGGCGGTGGGGAACGCTGGAGCGCATAAGCTGTGCGCCGGAAGTTTTCGGACAGGCCTCAAGCAAGGCCATCCTCCTCTATTGGCGCAACTCCTTAAAAAGACAAAGCTTTATGTCTTGTCGCTCCGTGCGAAAAGATAAAAGTCCTCTTGACGAATTATGCAAAAAAGAGAAAATCAGGGGCGTTTTTATTGAAGAGAACTGATCTCTGAAACGTTATCGAACAGGGGGAGAGTTGCCGATAATACTTACAGGGGGGGGAGGAAACTATACAGGGCGGGATGGGATCGAGAGGAGAGGCCCCCGATGCGAAAGATGGCTCTCGAATTGCGATGCGATTTCGACGGCGAAGCTGCCAGGGGCGATGCGCCGATTTATCTGAAGACCACGAGCTTTGCTTTCCGGACGGCGCCGGAGCAGAGAGTAAGCCGCGACGTGCTGATGAAACTGGTCCGGACCAGGATGGCGCGCTGGTCCGCAGGCAAAGCCAGCCGACCGATCGAGTGAACCTGTTCCGGCCGGATCGGGCGGGCGAAGATCCCGCCCTTTGAGGGAATTTACAACCTGCCTTTGCCTGATCGCCCCGCCCTGGCGGTGTACAGGAAGATCGCGTCGGAGGCGAAACAGGCCTTCCCGTCCAGCACCACGCCGGCGAAGACCGAGACCGGAGCGGCGGCAATATCCTCGTTCCTGGCGCCGAGCAGTTCGAAGTCGTCCTGCAGGTTCATCCGCCTGTACCGGAATTTGAGCGCGAACCGTTCGGGCCTGAGCCTGATCGAAAACCACTCGTCCCTGTACCTCCCCCGTTCGTCCAGCACGAAAGGCATCTCGATCCCCGATACGATCGCGCGGCCCCTGGCGCCGTCGAGCACGATGCCGGGCGGATATTCGATCTCTTCGGCGGCGAGTTTCCACCTGTCTCTGTCGGGCTTCCGGAAGTTCAGCTTGAACTTCGCCGCATACGGGGTCAGCGGTTTCCCCGCCACGATGCGGACGGTCGTAGCTGCGCTCTTGCCGAAGTTATCCGTTACGGTAAGCCTGACGTCATACACGTCCGGCTCGCTGTAGATGTGCACAAGGGAGGCGTCGTTCGAGTACTGGCCGTCGCCAAGGCTCCAATGGATGGCCTGGATGGTCCCGTCCGGGTCATAAGAACCGGAAGCGTCGAGCGAGACGGCCAGCGGCGGCTCTCCCCTCTCCGGGCTTGCCGACAGGACAGGTACGGGCGCGTCGTTGACAGCATCTATCGTCACCCATGCCCGGCTGGAAGCGCGCTTGTCGTCCGTGACGGTCAGCCTGACGGTGAAACGGCCCTCCCGCATATAGGTGTGGCTTGCCGTGGCGCCGGAGGCCTGCATCCCGTCGCCGAAGTCCCATGCGTATCCGATTATGGTCCCGTCGGGATCGTAGGATGCCGAGGCGTCAAAGTTCACCGTCAGCGGCAGATGACCTGCGGAGGCGCTCGCCGTGAATGACGCAACCGGCGCCTCATCGGGCACCAGATCATGCGAGGATGCAAGGCCGAACGACTGCGCCGTGGAAAGGCTGGACGCGCCGACCTCCACGAGGTATTCCTCGCCCGCCGCCGGCGCCGCGATACGCACCTGCTCGACCGTATCCACGCCGTTCACCCCCGCCGCGGCCGGTTCCGTCGGATCGGAAGGATCGAGCACAAACGGCAGGAACTCCTCGCCCGTCGAAATCCTGATTATTCTGATGTCCAGGTCGTTGATTATCGCCCTGGCCGCAAGGGGGTCCCCGGGCTGATCGAACCAGCAGACCGTCGCGGATATCGGCGTGCCGTCGCTGGACAGCACATAAGCCTTCGGCCTTCCGGTCGAGGAAAGGCTTCCGGAGACCAGGCGCCTGCCCGGCGGGACGTCCGCGTCAACCGCCTGGACGGCCGCGAGCGCATCCAGCAGGCCGAAACCGTGCAGCGGGTCGGGGCCGGGCCGCCCCATGTCAACGGCCGTGTTCAGGAGCAGCGCCTTGGCGACCTCCCCGCCCAGTTCCTCGCCCCGGACCGCCCGCGCGCGCTGCTGGATGATCGCCATCGCTCCGGCGACCACCGGCGCGGCGATGCTGGTGCCGGTGGAGTAATAATACGAGGATGACGATTTTTCCGTGGTCAGGAGCGTCTCGCCGTTGGCCACGATGTCCGGCTTCACACGCCCGTCCCGGCACGGGCCGGCCGAAGAGAATGAGCTGGCCACATCGCTCAGCGGCGCGTATACGCTGGCCGAGTCAGACACGGACCCGACGGTTATGACGTTCTTCCCCGTGGCCGAATCATCCAGATTGACGTAGCAGATGCCGTCGGGGAAGCGCGTGCCGTCCGGCGGATGCGTGCCGTCCCCGACGTCGGCGCGGTCGTTGCCGGCGGATTTGACGAATATCAGGCCGTAGCGGCGGACCAGATCGTCCCAGTCCCTGGTAAAAGCCGTGTACGATCCGAAGCGGCTGACGTTATCGAACCACACCCCATCCGCCCAGCCGACGGCGAACCCGTAGCTGTGGTTCGATATCCGGCAGCCGTGTGTGAGCCATCCTTCCGCCGGCTCCACGATGTCGTCGCCTCTGTAATCGTAGTTGACGACAACGCAGCCCGGAGCCATTCCCTTCGCCCCGGCGTGTCCGGCTCCGCTCCCGGCGACCGTCCCGGCCACGTGGGTCGCATGGGGGCTGGCGTAGGCGTCCTGGATGGAGGCGACGTCCGCCGCCCGGACGACCCTGCCGGCAAGGTCGTTGTGAGGGTACACTTTGCCCGCGTCGCGCAGCATGACGCGGGAACCGCTGCCCGTCAGTCCGTAAGGCGCCGCGTGGCAATCGCTTACCCTGGAGACCGCCGCCGCCCATGCGTTGGCTGCCCGTTTCGGAGGCGGGACGAAGTCCACACATTACACCTCCGGAACCGACGCGAGCCTGCTGACATCGTCTGGCGAAGCGGCAACGTCCAACGGGCCTCCAGGCCTGGAAACGACGCCTTCCGGGGATGACGGCTCGAACCCGCCGCCGCGCAGCGCCGCCGCGAATCGCAGCTCTCCAATGCCCGGGAAAGGCCATGCCCGCAGCAGGAGCCGGCCGCGGGCGTCCGTGGCGTAAGCCGGGCGTTCGCCGAGCACCAGCCCGTCGCTCAGCTTGTCCTCCGGCAGGACGGCCGCCACGCCGCGGATAAGCGGGTGTTCCCGCAGACGACTCAGGCCGTCCCGGGAGACCCACGCATAATGCGCGCCATGCCCCGACGGCGCCAGCAACCGTATCTCTGGGCCTTCCAGACCCCGCGCCGTCTCCTCCGTAGCGGCTACAGCCATCTGCATCAGAACGACCCCGCCGCCCGGCGGCAGAACGATCTCAGCGTCAGGAGAAGGGAGTACCGTCCTGCGTCTCAGACGGACCGGCCGCGGCGTCCTGTCCATCCGCTCGTCACCGGATCGAACCGGCCCGCCTTTACAGTTTCTGTCTTTCGCCCGGGATCGTTCCGCTTCCGGTCCGCGCACATCGGCCCGGCCCGCATCGGCGCGCCATCCATTTCCGTTCCAGGCGCGGCCGCGTACGGTACCGCCGTGCCCGCCGGTTTCGCTCCCACCGCGCCTGACGTTTCGGACGCCGTCCGCCACGGACGGAAGCCGGCTGCGTCCGCCCGGGAAAACCGTCACGCAGACTACTATGAGCGCCGCCGCGCACACGGCCGCCAATACCCCGATCGTCGCCGTCTTACGCCGCCTCATGTCAACCATTCGCATACCCGACTGTCCGCCGCCACCGTCGCCGGAATCTCCAGCCGCATGCGTCTGCGCCGCGAGCGCCCGAAGGGCCATCCGTCGCTTGCGTACCAGCCCGACGGGCGCGCAGCCGGCCTCTGCACGCGCGGACGCCGGAAATCTGCCGGCGCGCCCCTCCGGTCGCCCGCGTCCCGCGGAACTACGGGCGGACTCCGCCGGGACAGTCCGGAGAGGCGTCGAGCCCCAGCGCTGCGGCAACCTCCTCCGCCGACGGCCGGAAAATCAGTCTCGCGCACCGGACGCGCTCCGCGACGGCGGCGCAGACCTCCAGCTGGCAGCCGCGCAGATCCCGACCGCGCCACGCGGCCAGCGAACACGCCATGAGCTGCCTGACGCATTCGTGCCCTGACATCTCCTCCAGCCGCGTCTCCTCCCCTTTCTCGAGAAACAGGATCGCGGCCGCCGGCAGGAGCAGCGATTCGTTCCTCCCGATGTCCAGGTCCTTCCATATCTCGCTCATCGCGAAGAACGTGCCGGACAGGGCGGCGCCGGCGGAGTCCTTCGCCGGCGCGGATGACCCGGCAAGCGAGGGATCGGCCGCGGCGTCTTCCGCGAGCGGCGCGACGAGGTCGGACGGGAAAAGCAGGCACGTCTCGTCGCACATCAGCCGCGCTGCCGGACCGGGCGTGGCGAGCAGGTTCGCGCATGTGGACTTGCCGCCCTCCGACCCGGCACAGAACACGAATGCCGCCGCTTCGCCGCCCGATGGCGGGCGCGGGCCGGCGGCGCCGGGGCGCGGATCGGCGCACCGGACGGATGCGACGGCCGATGCGTGCAGCGGCAGCCCGCCGCAGGCGACGCACAACATCCGGCGCAGGACGGCCGCGGCGCGGGGATCCGCCGCGGATACATCGCCGCCCCATACGGTCAGCCGCCTCGCCGCAGCATCCGCGACGGCAGCCAGGCCCGGCATGGAAACGATCTCCCGGCCGGGTCCCGGCTGAGCCGCGGAGGCGGGCATGTCGCCGCGCGCCAGCATTACCTCCGTCCCGCCATTATCGGGCGCCGCCGGTACCCGGCAGCCGCGCAACAGCCCGATGACCCGCCGGTCGTCCGCGGCGATGCGTATCGCGAACCGGCCGCCGCCCGCCCGATCCCCCGCCTCCCACGCGCCTCCGGCACTTCGCTGCGTCCGGCCCGGGGACGGAATACGGGCCGCTGCAGTATCCGCCGCACCAGAAGGAGATGCCACGCACTCCGATCCGGCCGCTACCGCGGTACGCGACGCCTCCAGCGCCGCCCTGCCCCGGGCGCAATTGTACTCGGCCGGCCTGCGCGGATCCCGCCACCTCAGCCACGACTCGCCCGGACACCGCCTGCAGAACGGCAGCGCCTCGCAAGCCATGCATTCCGCGGAATCGCCGAACCTCACCGCGCGCACCCTCCGCGCCGCCTCGCCGTTCCATATCGCCCCGAAAGGCTCCCGCAGGAGGTTCCCCAGCGGTTCGCGCCACGTTACGCACGGGTATACAGTGCCGAGCGGATCGAGGGCCAGCGAGCTCCGGCCCGCTCCGCACGGCATGGCGTCCGCCGGCGGCCGGATTCCCCCGGCCTCCGCGCCGGAAGCGGCCCCCGCGTCGCGCTCGCGGCCGCGCGAAACATCGCCGCCGCCCGGGGCCCGGCAGTTCTCCGGACCGCCGGAGCCGTCCGAAACGCCTGCGCCTTCCCTGTCCGGCGATCCGCATCCGACTGCCGGGAGGTCCGCGTTTCCGGAGCGGGCGGCCACGGAACGGTAATAGGCGGCCAGCGCCGCCGGCGTAACGGCAAGATCCGGCGCCGTCATGCGCATCGGGCCGGCCGCAGGCACGATCTCCGCGCCGACGCGGAGGGCCGCGCCCAGATCGGACGCCAGCATGCGCATCCGCTCCAGCGATCCGACGTTGAGCGAGGACACCGTAACCTTGAGCACGGTGCGGACGCCGCGGCGCCTCATCTCCCCCAGCGACCGCACGGCCCGTTCGAACGAGCCGGGGCGTCCCGTTACCGAGTCGTGCGTCTCCGGTTCGGGCGAGTGGATCGTTATCTCGACGTTGAGCGGGGACAACCCGGCGAAAAAATCCCAGTCGCTTTCCTCCAGGTTCGCGCCGCCGGTGTAGACCTGGATGCAGAAACCCGTCCGCTTCGCCCTCGAGGCGATATCCCGGAACGCCGGATGGCATGTCGGCTCGCCGCCGGTAAATACAAGAAACAGCACGCCGGCGCGCGCGAGGACATCGAGCGCCCGGAACGCTTCCTCGCGGGACATTTCGCCGGATACCGCCGCGCCGATCAGATAGCAATGCCTGCAGGCGAGGGGACAGCGGTGCGTCAGCTCCCACGAGGCGCCGAGCGGGCGGCTGGATAGCGCCGCCCGCAGGATCAGGTTCGACGCGGATACACCGGGCCGAAAGGGATCGAGCGACCGTTCGCTGGACATCCGGCTTTCAGCCTCCCCCTCTCCGGCCAATCGCCGCCTCTCCCGCGCGTGACAGGACGCCTCAGAGGAGGAGCCTGCCGAATCCGCACGAATCCAATCGCCGCCTTCCCGCGCTCGACAGGGGGCCGGAGCGGCCGCGCCGCCAAGTTCCGGCTCCCCCGCCTTGAGAATGGAAGGGCACAGGAGGGTGGATACCTCACGTGTTCGGAACCTGTCCAGAAACCTCCGGTTGGATCCGGCGGCCCGCCGCGGAAGCATCTGGCGCCACGGGAGTTTTGGGACAGGCTCTCAGGGACGCACCGGACTCGGTCATGGATGCCCCCGGGCCGCTGGCGCGGACGGGTCTGCCGCCGATGCGCGCGGGATGCCCGTCAGGATTGGAGGACCGAGCACCATCCGGGCATCGTCATGCACCCGGATCCGTCGCGCCAAGTCGTGCTGTTGCATATGCCCATCATCGCCTCGATGCTCTCGGCGACGAGAACCCCGGGAAGTTCCCCCGGCGCGGGCGATTCCACAGGAAGCGGCAGGGGATCGTCGGGCCTGGATGCCGGCGAATCGAACCTTTCGCAGAATCCGCGCCCGACCAGCCCGCGCAGGAAGCCGTCCACATCCGCGGCTGATGCGTCCACGCCGCGGCAACGGAGGCGTCCGGCGAGCGATTCCGCGTCCGCCACCCCGTCGAGCTCGGACCATATGTAGCCGCCGGTGCGGTTCAGCGTCACCATGACCGGGTCTTTCGCGTGGACGAGAATCATGGCGTCGTCAATCGGTCTGCACGCCGTACCAGGCGCCCTGCGGTAGACGGCCATTCGCTTACCCTCCGCCATCAGCCCTTCCACGACCGGGCACTTCCGTCGGACGGCGCCCATTATCTCAGCGAGGCGCGGTCCGCGTCAATTCAGAACCATGGCCGCGCCGGCAGCCATGGCGCGTACCCGGGCTGTGTGGCGCCGAACACGCCCGCGGGTGCGTGTAACCATCACGCGAAACGCCGGAATCGCACGTAACGAGCCGGCTGCGCCCGCGAGGGCATGTATCCGGCGTGCCCGGTCCGAATGCCCCCCGGGCCGGCGCCAGCTGCGCCCGCGGGGGCATGCAACCGCCCGGGAATCCCGCGGCAGCCGGGTTCCATCCCGGACGCACCTGGCGTCCACACAGCAGGCAGAGCCTGCCGTATGCTGCTGCCGGACGCCGCAATAAGGTCGCGCACCCGGCGGCCAATCGGCCTGTGCCGCTCGAACGCTGTCGCCAGGTCCCCGGGCCGGCGGCCTGCGGCCGGCCGGCCCCGCCGGTCCGGCTACCTGCCGGAGCCGCCGTTACCCGGCACGTAGGCCGGATCGCCCAGGACCATGTACGCCCTCATCACGTCCGCGAACTCGCGGCTCCGGTACCTGGAGTCCGAACGTCCGAGCATATCCCGCTTGGCCTTTACCAGCGCCTCGCCAACGGCCGACGACCTGCCGCCCGGTCCGAGCAGATACGAGGCGACGGCGTTCGCCAGCTCGTCCTGCATCGGGGATGCCGTGAAGCCGGCGCTGCCCACGACCGCCGCCGGCCCGCCCGGCGCCTTCAGAAGGGCCTCGCCCAGGCATGGATGCCTGGCCGACGTGCCGCCGAAGTAATTGATGACGCAGGTCGCGCCGAGCAGCACGCCGCCGCCGGAGCCGGTCATCTCCGCCGCGTCGGCGGCCGACAGGATCGGCGCGGTCTTGCCGAGCCTGTCTATCGAGGCGTGGCCGATGTAGGCCACCAGCCGGTCGCCGCGCGCGATCGCCTCCAGCATCTCCTCGCGGCACCTGCCGGCGCCGTCGTATGACGCGCGCAGCACCCTCGCGGGCGCGCCCTCCGAAACGGAGGCAGCCAGGGCGTCGGCTCCCGATTCGAACATCGGTTCCCCGTCGGCGACCACCGTCGCCGCCGCGGTCCCGGCCGGCGCGGACGCGATCTTATCCGCCACGACCGCAAGTTCGCGGACGTCCGCGACCGGCAGACGCCCGACGGCCACCTCCGGCCTGCCGTCGCCGTCGGCGTCGGCGAACGGCGCATCGGTCGGTATATCGCCGAGCTCCCACGTGTGGACGAGGAACGCCGGCACCAGCGTATCGCGGTCCGTCGTCCTGTGCAGGTAATCGTAGTGCGTGTCGCCGACGAGGAGCGCGTACCTCGCGCCCGCCGCCTTCAGATAAGCCCGGATGCCGTCGGGCCCGACCGACCGGGCGCCGGTCAGATCGCAGCACTCGCGCGGCGTGACGATCGCCACCTTCAACCCGCGGGCCGAATGGTACGCCGCCAGCGCCTGGACTCCGGCCGCTTCCTTCCAGCCCTCCGGCACGACCATCACGTAGTCGGCCCGGCCGATCCGGCGGACCGTTTCGATCGTCACGCCGGCCGGTCCGGCCGCCGCGGACCGTTCGCAAACCACCAGCCGCCGCCTGCCGCCGGGCGCCGGAACGACGATCTTCCACCCCCCGCCGTCCTTTTCCTTCCTGTACTTGAGCATCCTTTCGCCGCCCGGAACGGTAGCATCAACGACCCACGGTTTCGGATCGTTTATGCCGGATACGACTACGCGGCTCCCGGCCGGCGCATCCACCCACGCGTCCAGCATCCCGCCCGAGGCGCGCAGCGACCGCCGGTACGACAGCTCCACGTAATCCATGAAGCTCCACGAGAACGCCACGCCCTCGACCGGCATCCCCTTCAGTTCGATATCGTTATCGCCCTCCACCAGCAGCCAGTCCGGGACCGGCACTTCGAACTCCGCGTACCTCTTCCCGTCCCATTCCAGACGCGCCACGGGCGTCCCGTTCACGCGGACCTCCGCCGCATGATCCGGCGACACGTCCGGGCTTTCGGTGTAGGATGCCAGCCCGATGCGCAGGCCCGCCTCGCCGTCTGCCCTGTCGCTCACGGCAAGCGTCACGCGGAACGGCGCGCCGTCGGAAGACAGCTGCCGCCTGTCGCTGAAGTACCACGAATCGCGGGCATCCTCGATGTACGGGTTCCCGAAGAAGAATTCGTCCTCCTCGGCCCGTACCGTCGCGGTGTATGTCGTGACATCCGGCGCGCCCTTCGCAAAGGCGATTCCGGATGCCTTCGGCTTCGGGCCGCGCGCGGCGCGCATCCAGTAGACGTTCGAATCCGAATAGAGGCTGGGGTCTTTGCGCGCGAAGAACAGCAGCCCGCGCCGGCCGCCTGCCGTCGTCCTGGCCAGGACCGGCACCCTGGAGTCGCCGTGCAGCAGCGACCTCGACAGGGCGACGCCGCCGGGCAGCTCGGCCGCCGGCACGAAGCACGGCCCTTCGCTCCGGCATTCGATCCTGACCGCATCCCCTTCGGGCAGACGTCCGGCCTTCGCGGCGCCAGCGGCCGCGTACTTCGATACCGGCCGGCCGGAGACCGGCCTGACCGTCGGGACGCCGCTCCCGCCGACCGATGCCGGCGCCGCCCCGGCGGACGGATCGTACGCGGCGGTCGCGGCCGCAACGGCCGTTTTTACCGGCACGGCCGGCGTCTTCACTTCCGTCGCGCCCTCCATGTTCTCGTCCCCGCCGGTCGTCACGGAGACCAGCTTGTACTGGACCTTCCGCCCCGGTGGTGCGCCCGCGTCAACGAACGCATACTCGCGCGGCTCGGCCGAAGACACCGCGCCCCTTATCTCGGCGACGCGATCCTCCGCCCCCTCGCATACCCGGTATATCCTGAAGGCCGCGTTGTCCCGCTCCGCGCCCGTCGTCCATGTCAGGCGCACCGTCCCGTCCGGCTCGGCCGCGGCCTGGAACGACACGATCCCGACCGGCGTCGGGCTTATCGGGTTCCGCCACTGGATGACGCCCTGTCCCGAACCGATGTAGCTGTATCTCCAGTGATACCAGGTCGTTATGCTGTCCGCCGTGTAGGCGTAGTCGCCGGAGACGTGCGGATCCGTCGCCGGCGGGTTTTCGTACAGCAACCTGTTGATAGCGCCCGGGTACCTGCCCCCGCCGGTCCCGCCGAGTATGTAGTCCTCGATGTAAAGTTTGCACCCGGAGAAGTTGCTGACCGCGGCGATAGCCTTGTACGGATCCTGCCATCCGGAAGCCTTATAGAACTGCGGTCTTCTTATGGTCGCCCCGTTCCACTTGCTCGACCTGATATATATGTAGGCCGTCGGCGAATCGCTGACGCTTACTCCTTCGCTGTTGAACGCCACATTCTGGAGGATACGGGTGGCGTCGTAGGCGCCGTCGAGCTGCAGGCCGCAACTGGTAGTGTTGTAGTAGTCCCAGTAGAGCCTGCGGAAATAGACGTAGTTCAGGTTAACGCCGCCGGCCAGCCGCACCCAGGCGGTCGTGGTGTCGGACGCGCCGATGGTGACGTAGCCGCCTTCATGGAAGCCGGTGGTGCCTTCCGTCCTGATCATCGAGGACGGCCCGGTAACCTCGAGGTACGAGTTCGGGAAGCCGTTGCCGCCGGGCATGTTGAGATGTATCCGTGAACCGCCGCCAAGGACCAGCTCGCCCATCGCGCGGAACACGCCGTAGATGTATATGTTCCCGCCCGGGCACCGGAGCGTGGTCCCGCCGAATGTCACGATGTCCTGCGCGGCCAGCGAAGTTGTTACCGTGTAATCCGCTATCTGCGGCCATGGGTCTATTACGAGGACCCTGAATCTGTTCGATGTCTTGTGGACTATCGGCAGGCCGGTATCGGTGCCCGAGGGCGATCCGCGCAGCCAGACCTGTCCGCCGTTATGGTTGAACGTCCCGCGGGCGTCGTCCCACGAACCCTGCACCATCAGCGTCGCCCGCTCGCCGCCCATCGTCAAGGTCCCGCCGCCGGCCGTCGAGGTCAGCGTGAGCGTGGCCGTGCCGGATATCGCGTTGGCGTCATCGGCGCCGGCGGTCACGGTGAACGCCTGCGGCGTGTTCCAGTTGGCCGTGGTGAACGTCAGGCCGGCGGGGGCGACCGTGAACGAGCAGTTCGATTGATTGGACACGGCCTGGCTCACCACCACGTTCGCGGCCGGCTGTTTGCTCAGCCGCACGTTAAGCGTCTGCCCCGCCCCCTGCTCGACCGCCGTCACCGTGTCCGGGTCGGTGTATATCTGCACCGAGTCGTTGTCCACCTCCCAGGCGGTAACGCTCTTCGACGTTACGGACACCTGGCCCCCGACGCCCCTGCCGGACAGCGTGATGACCGCCGAACCGTTGAAATCGTCGCCGTCCTCGGCCGCAACGACCGTTACAGTCTGATCCACGTTCCAGTTGGCCGGGGTGAAGGTGAGCGTCCCGCCGGAGGATACGCTTATGTCCGTATCGCCGCTGGTGCGCGCCGCCGTAACGGCCACGTTGAAGGACGGCGCGCGGCTCAGCCGCACTCTGAACGACTTGCCCGCCGCGTCGCCCTCCAGCGCCCGCACAACGTCGGTGCTCGTAACGAACGTTATCGGCGGATCGTCGTTGTCCACCTCCGACGCCGATATCGTCATGCCCGTGTTCGCCGCGCCGGAGCACGCGGCTGTGAAGGATGCCGTGCCGTTCGTCCAGTCGCCATCCTCCTCAGCATAGAAGCGCATATCCTGCGGCACGTTCCACGGGCGCGTCGCGTCGAAGGTCAGTCCGTAACCGAGCGGGGTCAGATTCACATTCCTGAAGTACTCGCCCTTCAGGCCGGTCCGGCTCTTATCCGGAACCCGCAGGCAGGATTCCGGCACCACCACCCTCGACGACCAGCCTGTCTTCTGCCATTCGAGCCTTATCAGCGCGGCGCCGGTGCCCTGCATGTATTCGAGCGTCACGGCGTAGTCCTGGCCGGCGGTCAGGTTCAGCTTCGGCGTGCCGGTATCCAGCGTGTCGCCGTGGTAGGTCCAGTTGTTGATGAGCCGTATGCCGTTGACCCACAGGCGCACGCCGTCGTCCGATCGCGTGTAGAACGTGTACTCGCCCGTCTCCGCCGGCCGCACCCAGCCCGTCCACCGGACGCTCAGGTTCGTGCTGCCCACCGGCGACGGCGTGGCGACGAAATCGAAGGCGACCTGCGGGTCAATCCGCACCGCGTCGCAGTAGTTCGGCGTGGTGCTCAGGTTGGTGTTGGAGTAGTAGTCTCCCTTGAGCCCCGGGCCGGAATCGTCCGGCAGGCGGAAGCTGGCCGCCGGGATTATCTGGTCGCTTATTCCGGGGCCTGTCCAGCGCAGATGAACCTCCGCCGGAACGGTATTGCCGCGGAAGTACTCCATCCTGAAGTCGTGGTATCCGGCCGACAGCGCTATGGTCGTGAGCTGATTGAGTTCGTCAACCGGGCCGTACGCCTCCCTCGGCGCGGCAGTCGCGAAGTTCCAGTCCATTATTACCGGCGCCCACTTGCCGGAATCGTCTTTGATCCACAGCCGCACCCCGTCGGCCGCCGTCGTGTGGAACTGCCAGTCGCCGCTCGCCGGGATGTTCAGCTTCCCCGTCCACCTCACGCTGAAGTTGACGTTCGGAACCGGAGATGGCGGCGTGAACGGCGCCGCGAAGTCTATGTTCGGATCGGTACGCGTGGCGTCGGGGAAGCCGATCTTTATGTCCGCGTCCCCGCCCGTCACGGCGTTGAACAGGACGTCTCTGGCTCCCCCGGGATCCCTGCTCAGCCGGACCTTGACCGTCGTCTCCTCGCCTTCCGGCACGCGCGCGTCTATCGGATCAACGTAGATCGCCACGACATCGTTGTCCGCCTCGTCTGCCGAAACCGTAACGTTGGCCATCGGCAGAGGACCGGCCGTCCTGGCTATGGTTATGACGCCGGTGCCGCAGGCGGTGTTTGAATCCTCCTCGGCTGCCGAGACCGTTACCGTCTGGTAGTCCTTCCACGTCCCGCCCGCCCCGCCGGTGAAGGTAAGCGACGGCGGGTTGACGGAGAGCGAACAGTTGGAGGAGGTTGTGACCGTCACGCTCGCCGTGACGGTGTTGCCCGCACCCGGATCCGCACTGAGCTTTACCCCGAAGGTGTTGCTCCTGTCTCTTATACACATCT
>JAOACM010000315.1 GCA_026417845.1 Planctomycetota bacterium
CGGCGGAAAGCGCGGCCCGGCTCTGGCGCGCGGCCGTTGGCGGGCGCGAGCCGGTTGTCCGTCCCGCCGCCGGGGGGGGAGAATGCCGGGCGGGAAACGGCGGGCAATGTCAGGGAGATCCGCATGGCGAGCACGATGGAATACATCGCCGATATAGACGGCCCGATATACGAGCGCGAGATACTGCCGGCGCTGCCGCCGACGATATTCGACGCGCACCTGCACATCTACGACGCTCCACAGCCCGGCGAATCGTCCGACCCGTCGCAGCCGAAGGTGGTAGAGAGGTATCCGGCCGAGGACGCGGAGGAAAACTTCGTGAGGGCGTTCCCGAAGCACCGTTTCGAGGCCCTGTGGTTCGCAACGCTCGGGGCGGATCGCGACAGGGACGCCGACAACGAATACGTGGCCGGATGCTGCCGCCGCATCCCTGGCCGTTACGGGCTGATGGTCGCAGGGCCGACCGAGAGCGCGGACCGGCTGGAACGCCGCGTACGGGAACTGGGGATGCTGGGATTCAAACCCTACTGGACGCTAGCCTCGGCCGCCTTCGGAATACCCCAGAACGATGTCACGGTGTTCCAGATGGTATCCGATGCCATGATTTCGGTCGCCGACCGCCTGGGCCTGATAATAATGCTGCATATTCCGAGGGCCGACCGCCTTTCGGATCCGCTCAACATCGCCCAGGTGCGCGAGCTGTGCCGCCGCGCGCCGAACGCCGTGGTAATCCTGGCGCACGTCGGCAGATCGTACACCCCGGAATCCGTCCGCGACCTGCCGCGCTACGCCGACATCCCTAATCTGTGGGCCGATTTCTCCAACGTCCAGAACTGGGAGGTCATGCGGGAGGTCTTCAGGATATTCGACAGAAGGAAGCTGCTCTACGGCTCCGATTTCCCGGTCGCCCAGACGCGCGGCAAGGTGATCGCCGTAAACGGGCAGCGGCATTTCTTCACGGCAAGGCCCTACAGATGGAGCGTGCACAATCCCGGCCCGGTCTACCCGATAAGGTGCACGCTTTTCGTTTACGAGATAGTGCGCGAGGCGCTGAAGGCGGCGCGCGAGGCCGGTTTGAGCAAGGAGGAGATACATGACATCTTCTACGGAAACGCGAAGCGGCTCGTCGAGGACTTGCGGCGCAGGATCGGCGCCTGAACCGTTCTTCCCGCCGGTCCCGCGGGACTGGTGGAAGAGCGGCCTCGATACCGGGAGGCTGCCGGATATCCGCGTGCCGCCGCCCGGCCCGCGATCCAAGGGGCTGCACGGCAGGATAGCCGGAACGTTCAAGGGCCTATCCTCGCAGGTGCGCTTGTTCCCCGTGGCTTTCGAGAAGGGTTTCGGCGTCACCCTCACCGACGCGGACGGCAACACGTACCTGGACTTCTCGTCCGGGATATACGTGACCGGCCTGGGACACTGCCATCCGAAAATTTCAGAGGCGGTAGCCCGCTACGCGCGGACGCTGATGAACTGCCACGACTTCACCACCGAAGTCAAAGTGCGCCTTGTTGAAAAACTGCTGGCCATGCTGCCGGGCGACTTCGGCGGCGTGCAGCTCTACGACAGCGGAACCGTGGCGGTCGAGGCTGGTCTGCGAGCCGTCAGGGCGGCCACGGGGAAGTGGGAGTTCTTCTCCGGATTCTCGGATTTTCACGGCAAGACGTTCGGCGCGGTAAGCCTGGCCAGGACGAACGTCTTCTTCGGACCGACCCGCGCTCCGGGATTCCACATGGTGCCGAGATCATACCCATACAGGCCGACGTTCAGGAAGGAAGACGGGAGCGAGGACCTTGATGCTTACTTCCGCTTTTACGAGCAGTACCTTGTCGAAGGCACCGCTGGAAAGGCCGCCGGATTCGTGCTCGAGCCGATACAGGGATGGGCAGGGTCCATAATCCCGCATCCGGATTACCTGAGGCGCGTCCGGGAATTCTGCGACAGGCACGGGATGCTGTTCATGGCGGACGAGGTGCTGACATGCTGCGGACGCGCCGGCGCGATGCTGGCATGCGAACGTTTCGGCGTTATTCCCGATGTCGTTACGCTCGGCAAAGGCTTCGGCAACGGTTTCCCGGTGACGGCGATGTGCGTCCGCAAGCCCTTCGCTGACGGGATAGACAAGATATCCGCATCCAGCAGCTACGGCGGCAACCCGATGGCCTGCGCGGCCGCGCTGGCCAGCCTGGAGGTCATCGAGGAGGAAGGCATTCTCGAAAACGTAATGCGGCTCGAGAAGTTCTTCCTCCAGCGGATGCGGCGCATGGCTGACGAACATCCCATAATAGGCGAGGCGCGGGGGATGGGATGCCTGCTGGGACTGGAACTGGTAAAGGACCGCGCGACGAAGGAGCCGTTTGACGAGGCCGGGAAGCTCGTCTACCAAAAGGCCTTCCGGAAGGGATTGGCGTGGATCCCGGCCGGACACATACTGCGCATGTCCCCGCCGCTCATAATTGACGAGAAGCTGGCCGCGAAGGGAATGGACATAATAGACGAGGCAATCGGGGAGACGGAAAAGGAGCTGGGCTTCTCGCGCTGACGGGGCGATGCGTATGGAGGCGAGAGGCGCTTAGAGGCAAAAGGAGTGCGCAGACAAAAGGTGCGCGCAGGCAAAGGGTACGCGCAGGCAAAGGGCGCACGCAGGCGAGAGGCGCGCGCAGGCAAAGGCGCGCAGGGTCGAAAGGCCCCACGGATCCGCGATGATCCGCGGCGAAACGGACTCCGCGGCGCGCGGGCTTTTCGCGGCCGGCGCATCTGCCGTCTGGACGCTACGGCCTCGCCGGCAGACAGGAGGAGGGGAACGAAAGCCGCCCCGGGCGCGGCCCCGTGGGAACGGCCCGGCCGGCGAAGGGGGCGGTCCGCGGCATGACAATGCCGGATCGGCGGCGCGGAGGAGGATTAAGAGCCTGCCCCAAAAACTTCCCGACGGGCGGTGTGGGTCGCTGAGCGTATAAGCCGAGCGCTGGAAGTTTTCGGACAGGCTCTCAGATCTCGTCCGAAAACCTCCGGGCGCTGAAGTCGAGATCGCAAACCCATAAGCCCGGCGGCGGCAGGTTTTCGGACAGGTTCTCAGATCCCGTCAGGAAACCTCGCGCCGGGAAGGCGGTCGGAATCGAGCCGTAAGCTCCGCGCCCGGCGTTTGGGACAGGTTCTCAGGGAGGAGGTGCCGCGTGAAAGCGACGAAAAAACCGCGCGTCGGGCTTCTGCCGCTGATGCTGAAGCTTTACGACAAGGCCTTTCCGGAACTTAAGGCGAAGCAGCGACGGTTCGCCGGGGAGCTGGCGCAGGCCTTCCGCGACGACTTCGACATCGAGATTGCCGACGTGTGCAACACGCGGGAGACCGTGGAGGAAGCCGTGAAAGGCTTCGAGCGCGCCGATGTTGACGCGATAGTCGTACTGTTTCTGACGTACGCGCCGAGCATGATAGCGGCGCCGGCGCTGCTTCGGACGCCGATCCCCAAGGTGCTGTTCAACACGCAGAAGCTGGAAGCTCTCGATCCGGACGACCTGCGGAGCGAGCATATACTGGAAAACCACGGGATGCACGGGGTGCAGGACCTGGCAAACGTGCTCAGGCGTTCCGTTTCCCCGGGCCTTCCATTTCAGGAACCGGGCGCGCCAGCCGGACCCGGTCCGGAAAGTTTCAGGGCCGGATCCGGCGCGGGTACCGGCGCAGGAGGAGTATATTTCGAGGACGGGGCGTCGCATCGCGGGTTCGAGATAGTTACCGGACCGTGGCAGGACGAGATGGTCAGGGCCGATGTCGTCCTGTGGGCGAAGGCCGCAATGGTGGCGAAGGAACTCCGCCGCTGCCGCATTGGTCTGTTCGGATCGGCATTTGAAGGGATGGGCGATTTCGGCCTGGACGATACAGCGTTCCGGATGCAGGTCGGCCCCGAAATCGCGCGCATACCGCTCACGCGCCTGAGATCCGTCGCCGCCGGGGCGCCGGGGAAGGCGCTTCGCAGACTGGAGTCCGGACTGAGGAAGGATTTCGATGTTGATCCGAAGATCCGCCGCGCCGACATGGACCGCTCGCTCAGGCTCCTTTACGCATTCAGAAAGATCGCGGCGGAGGAAAAGCTGGACGCGCTGACGCTCAACTTCGTCTCATTCGGCGAATCGGGGATATGCGAGACCGTCCCGTTCCTGGCGGCATCAGTGATGCTGGCCGACGGATACGGCTACGGCGGAGAGGGCGACGCGACCTCGGCGGCATGCGTATACGCCATGGGCCGCCTCCACGGACCGGCCGATTTCACGGAGATGTTCACTATGGATTTCGCCGGCGGCCGGATTTACATGGCGCACATGGCTGAGTGCAACTGGAGGATGGGCAGGCCCGACAAAAGGCCGGAGCTGATCCTGCGCGAATTCAGGTACGGCGACTGCAAGCCGTACGTCGCGGTCCGCTCCTCGTGCCGCCCCGGCCCGGTCACGCTCGCCAACCTGACGACCGGCCCCGGGGGGCGTTTTCAGCTTGCCGTCGCCAGGGCCCGCGTCGAGGACATACCGCCCGTGCCCGGCCAGGAAACTCCGCACTTCTTCATAAAGCCGGAAGGGAACCTGTGCGGCTTCCTTACCCGCTACAGCGAGGTCGGGGGGTCGCACCATCTGGCGATGGTCTTTGACGATGCGGTCGAGCCGGCGCGGCGCCTTGCAAGGCTGATGGGCTGGCCGTTTTACATAGTGGCCTGAGATAGCGCGGTCGGGGCGGACGGCGGGCCTGCCCGGCCCATCCCGGCAATTTGTTTGGCGCGCCCATAACGTGGCGGGGCGGAGCGGGCAGGGCGGACCCATTTGTAGTGGCGCCATAGATGTCCCGCCGGACGGTTACGTTGTCCCGGTCCGGCACGCAATACAAATGGCGACCGCCAGCAGAACGCGGCAAGCGTAATTGTTTGCCACCCCCTGATGTCGGGACACAACGGACGGAGCGCATCCGTTTCCCGTGGCGCGCCCCTGTCGCCCCGGTTCGTGCGCGCCACCGATGATAGCCGCTACCAGGGAGCGGTACGCAATTACCGGCAAACAATTACCCGGCCCGTGCCGGGGAAAGCCGGGAGCATACGGGGAGCGGGGGCTTGTGGCCGCCCGCGGAGATACTACGGAGGCGGAATGAAAAACGGAAAGATCGGGGTCGGATTTTTCGGTTTCGGGTTCATAGGCAAGGTTCATGCCTGGGGCTATGCGAACCTCCCGTTTTTCTTTGATCCGGTGCCGTTGGGGACCGAGTTCATAGGCGTATGCACCTCGCGGCGTGAAACCGCGGAAAAAGCGCGGGCCGTTGCGCCATTCAGTCTTGCCACAACCAACTGGCAGGAATTGGTGGCCGACCCCCGGATAGGCATCCTCCACTGTTGCGCCCCCAACGCGCTTCACGCCGGGTTCCTCCTGGAAGCCATCGCGGCGGGCAAGCACGTCTACACGGAAAAGCCCCTGGCCGTCACGCGCGAGGATGGCCTCAAGGCGGTGCTCGCGGCGCGCGAAAAGGGCGTTCGGCTGGGCTGCGCGCCAGGCACCTTCTTGGGCGGAG
>JAOACM010000316.1 GCA_026417845.1 Planctomycetota bacterium
GTACGAACGCCGCGCGCGGCCGCAGCCGCCTGCGCTATTCCCGCCCCACATATGCGCAGAGATGCGGCCGGGGCCGGGCCGCTCCGGGCGCTCCTTGCCCGGTTACACGGGAGACATGTCATGCGGAGGCCCGAATGTCCATCCTTGCGCGCTGGCCCCCGTCCGGGGCGTCGCCGCCACCATCGGCCCGATCCGAACGCCCGCCCTTGCGCCTGAATCCCCGTCCATCACCGACAGGGGGCGCCCGGATTTATGCGGCCAAGCCCTCTGAACCGGTAATAGCGACGGCTCCGGTTGGGAGGGGATGGTTTCGACGCCGGAGCGATGACGGACCGGCTCCACGATGCAGGGAAGGGCCTGATACCGGAGGATGGCCGGAGGGCCGGGGCTGGCCACAGGTCGCCGGACCTGTCCGCTCAACCGCCTGCCGCGCTCGCGTGAACGGTCGAATCTCTGAGCATGCGGGCGGCTTCCTGCCTGTCGTCAAAGTACCTCTTCTGATCTTTGATTATCTGGTACTTCTCATGCCCCTTGCCCGCTATCAGGACTATGTCCCCCTCCCGTGCCTCGGCCAGCGCCCTCGCTATCGCCTCGCGCCTGTCGGCCTCCACTATCGCTTTCCCGGGGTTTTTCATCCCCGCCAGGATATCGTCTATTATCGCCTTGGGGTCCTCCGACCGGGGATTGTCGCTGGTTACTATCGCGATGTCGGACATCTCCTCGACGACGCGTCCCATCTTCGGCCGCTTGCCCCGGTCCCTGTCGCCGCCGCAGCCGAAGACCGTTATTACGCGCTTCGGCTGCAGGTTGCGGAGGGCCGTCAGGATGCGCCGCAGGGCATCGTCGGTATGGGCATAATCTACGAGGACGCGGAAGCCGCCGGTGCCGGGAACGGCCTCGAGGCGGCCTGGAGCCCCCTGGAAGCTTTCCAGGGCATAAGCGGCCTCCTCGAATCCAACGCCCATGCTCACGCACGCCGCCATCGCTCCCAAGGCGTTCTCCACATTGTGCATCCCAAGGAGCTTCCAGCGAACCTCCGCGTGTCCGAAAGGCCCATATATGTCGAAGCGGGTACCGTGCATGTCCATCGAACGGACCCTGCCGACCCAATCGGCCATCCCGTGGCTTACGGAGTACCGCCATATTTTCGCTTTCGTCTTTCCGGCATATTCCACGCTTGCCTCGTCATCGTCATTCAGGATGGCCGTGGCATCGGGAGAGAGTTTCTCGAAAAGCAGTCCTTTCGCGCGCCTGTATTCGTCCATCGTTTTGTGGTAATCGAGATGATCCTGGGTAAGGTTCGTAAATACCGCCGCGGAGAACCCGATGCCTTCGACCCTGTGTTGAACCAGGCTATGAGACGAAACTTCCATCGAACACGCCTTGCATCCGTTTATCTTCATCCGATAGAGATAGCGGCATATGTCGAGAGACTCGGGCGTGGTCATCGCCGACTCAAGGACCTCGTCGCCAAGGTCGTATTCGATGGTGCTCAGCAGACCGCAGGGAATGCCAGCCTTGCGCATGATGTGCCGGATCAGGTAGGCGGTGGTGGTTTTCCCGTTGGTCCCGGTGACCCCGGCCATTTTCATTCCGGCGGATGGATTGCCGTAAAATTTATTGGCGACCTGCGCCAGCGCCAGCCTGGCATCGTCCACCACGATCTGCGGCAGGTCCGAAAGCGGCGTCGAGACCTCCGTTATTATTGCCGCTGCGTTCTTCGCGCGGGCATCGGGGACGAATTTCGTCCCGTCCACCTTATGCCCCGGCAACGCGGCGAACAGAAAGCCTTCCTCCACTTTCCTCGAATCGTACGCTACCCCGCGGACTTCCAGATCTCTGAAGAGCAGCACGTCTCTGACCTGTATCCCTTCGAGTAGAACCGATAGTCGCACCGCGCATCCTCCCATGTCATCGGCCCCTGTCCGGCCCGGCCTCCCATCCTTCGAAGTCCTGCCCTTTCGAGCCTGATCTCAATCTCCGGCTCCGCTGCCTCCTATATGTGATTTCGTCGCGACTGAGGGCGACCCAAAGGAAAAGTGGCGAAATCTCCAGAAATAGCGCCGGAATCCGGACGTCCCAGATATCTCCCAGCCGCCAACCGGGCGGCATCGCGGCGGGAACCATGTAACCGGGAGGGCGGGGTGCCGGTAGTAGATATCTGCCGGGGCTGAAGCGAAGTCGCAACCGGGAGGAGGCAAGCCATGTGGCCCGTTTTTTCTAAAGTGATCGCCGTTCCAGCGGCGATCGGCATAGCGGCATCCGCCAGCGGATGCGGCGAACGGAACGAACCTGCTCTTCCCGCGGATATGGAAGCAGCCTCCCCACAGTCTCACCGGCGGGCCGACGGGACCATGCCCGCGACGGGGACTGCATCCCCGGTTCCCGATCTATCGCGGCAGGCCGATAAGGCTGATCCGCCACCTGATAAGCCAAAAGACGCCTGTGCCGGGCACATCGTGCATGACGGGGCTGACAAGGGAAAAGCGCAACCGCTTCGGCCCAGATTCAATGTCGGATATCAGGTCCTCGACTTCGATTGCCCGGGAAAGGATGGGCGAGGGGGGACGCTTACGGTCGCCGTCTGGTACCCTACCGCGACGCAGCCGAAGGCGCACAACTACGGCGGAAGAACGGGCGGCAGCGTCGCCCCGGATGGCGAACCACTTGCCGAAGGGGCGCCCTATCCTCTGCTGGTCTTTTCGCACGGATACGGAGGAGGCGGGCTGAGCGCGGTGTTTCTTGCCGAAGTACTCGCCGCCCGCGGCTGGATCGTGGCATGTCCCGACCATCACGACAAGGACTCGGCGGTCCGCATACGGGCCGGACAGGTAAAGGACTTCGACCGCCTCGCCCTCCTTCAGCATGCCCGGGAAATAGCGGCTTCCGGCCCGGGGAACCGCGCCGGATACATGTACCGGCTCGACGAAATGAAACTGGCGCTTGACGGCATGCTGGCATCCGAACGGTTCGGGAGGCTGATTGACGCGGAGCGCATCGCAGTCGGGGGGCACTCTTTCGGAGGGTTCGCGGCTCTGGGACTGGCAGGAACCCTACCGGAGCGCCGCGATCCCCGCGTCAAGGCACTGCTGCTGTTCTCCACTGGAGCCGGCAGCTATCTGTATTCGGACGAGGAACTCAAGGCCGTGCGCGTTCCGTCAATGCTGTTTATGGGAGAGCGGGAGGCGGATCAACGCAGAGGTTCGAGGACGATGTCGGAACTCTCGGCGAGGATATTCGTAAGTGTAGCGCCGCCGAAGTATTTTCTCGTGGTCAGGGATGCCGGCCACTTCTCGTTCAACAACAGTTTTTGGGACAGCCGCGCGGCGAGGGCGCTGCTGAGCGGCACGGAGGAGCAATTCGACGTCATCCGGAAATACTCGATCGCCTTCCTGGAAAAGCATGTACTGGGAAAGAACGGGGCCGATATCGTGCCGGGACGCACCGACCGTATGCTGACGCGCTGCCTCGCCGAACCGGCTCCGCCCCCCGATGCGGCAGCCCGGAGCGCCGGAACGGACGCGCCGTCGAGGGGCACAGGGCCGCGCCGCCGAATCCGGGCATTCGCCCTCCGGGTTCATGCCCCGGCCCGATGTCGGCGCCGACCGCCTCTTTCGATCGCTAAATTTCGCTGCACAGGGCGATAGCGGCAGCCGGCGACGAGTGCGTCCGCATAGCGTCGGACGTTTGCGCCGGGGGCGCGTGGCGCCGGTTCGTTCCGATGGGCGCCGGACACCCGCCGGGCGGCCTGCGGCAGCGTCCGGGTTCCATCCCGGACGCGATGCGCGCCCGACATGGAAGTCGGGCGCTACCATATGGTGCCGCAAGGCTGCACCATAAGGTCACGCATCCCCGTCGTCGGATGCGTACGCGTGAGGGTGTATAGGGCCGTAAATGCGGATGCCAGCCAGGCGATTCGAGAGCTGGCAGAGGTAATCCGCGCAGACTAGGAGGCGGGGAGGGGCGCCGGAAGGTCAGCCTTTCCCCTCGAAGGCTTCTGGAAGCCCGTATCCGACTTTGCAGCTACGGCCATGCACCTGGGCATGGCCGTAAAAGAGGAGCATATTCTAGAGATAATAGTTTGCCGGGGAGCGGTCCTGCCCCCCGGCGCGGAACACCCCGTTCCTCGTCGCAATGGCTTGCCGGATAACGAGTTACATAAAAGGTCGGCTGGGCATCCTGGGGTTGCCGCGCCAGGAAAAACTTCGAAGCATGAAAAGCGGGCGGCCCAGCGTCTATGATTAGGAGGAGACCCGAAATGGCATTGACTTGAGAGCGGGCTTGCTTGTGTTTACTATGGGCGGCAGGGAAATGTGGGCAGACGGGCTTCTCGCGTTTGCGGAGTTTCGGGGGGTAATCGGATGTTTCGGATACAGCATAGTCATGCGGTCGTGGCCGCGCTTCTGACGGCTTCCCTGACGTTTTTCCTGCGGCCAGCGGCCTGCTTCGCCGACACTGTCGTGATGGTGGACGGCAAGGAGCTGGAATGTACTCTCCTGGGGGAGGATGAGGACCGGGTCGAGGTGGAGGTCGAGTTCGGCACGATCCAGATACCCAGGAGCCGGATACTCCGGATCGAGAGGGATGACCCTGAGGTCAAGGCGCGGAAGGAGGCTGAGAGGAAAGCCAGAGCCGAGGCGGAGGCGAAATTCGCGGAGGAACAGCGCGCGAAGGGGCTGGTCCTGGTTGATGGGAAGTGGGTTACTCCGGCCGAGGCCGCGAAGATGGAAGAAACCAGACGGAGGCGTGCGGAGGAGGCCGCGAAGAAGGCGGCCGCATCCAGGGCTAAAACCGAACGAAAGGAGGAGGATGCCAGGGAAAAGGAGGAAGAAGAGGCGGGGGGAGAGAAGGCATCGAAGAAAGGGAAGGATGCGCTGACCGCTTTACAGGAAGAGCTGTTGCGGTCCGATCGCGGCCATCGCAGGACCTCGCGCTACGGGACATCGCGGTCCTCCCGGAGTTCCCGATCGCGCGGATCGTACGGCCGCGGTTCTTCGATATACTCCGGCAGCACTCTCTACGGTTACAGCCGTTCTTCGGGATCGAGGACGGGTATAAGGAACCACTATTACGGAGACTACGGAATCGGCACGCTCTCCCCGCAGGACCGCGCCCGGCTCCAGCAGCTCCTGGACCAGGTGAAGGGCAGCGAAGAGGGCGATTGATCCCGGCCGTGGGCGCGTCCCTTCGCGAGACCGGAGAGGGTGGCGCGAAATTACGGCCGATCCGTTACGCTCCGGATCCGGCCCGGTTGGGGCCCGTGAGGAGGGATTAGAAATGAGAATTATAAGCGGGCTGGCAGCCCTGTCGGCCATCCTGTTCGTGGCCCAAGCGGTAATGTCGGAAGGATATGCAGGCGATCACGGCGGCGGCAGAGGCGGCGGGAGAGGCGGAAGAAGCGGGAGAGGCGGCTGGCGGCCCGTGGCACCACCTGTCAACCCCGGCGGGGGCGACGCCCCGGCGGCCCCGGGTGGAGAAAAGAGGGAAGTAGGCGAGGCAGAAAAACCTACCCAGGCCCAGGAGGCCGGGAAAGGGCGTGCC
>JAOACM010000317.1 GCA_026417845.1 Planctomycetota bacterium
GCACAGGACGCTGGAGATGACCCGGCGCTACACGCATCTCGGGCTGGAGGCCCGCCGCGAGGCGCTCCGCCGCGTCTCGTCCGGTCTGCTCGATCTTGCCGCGTCCGCATCCCGCCGCGAGGCGTGATGCCTGCCCGGCGCGGAGACCGTGGATCGCGGCCTCCCTCCCTGTTGTCCGGGAGCGCACTGGCGGCACTTTGGCGCGGGAAAAATTTCAGCAATTATCAGAACAATTGGCTGCGTATTGTTCGGTCGTAGTAAAATTATGGTCTGATATCGTCATGGAATTTCTCCGCCGCTCCGTTCCGGGCCGCCAGACCGACGCTTCCCGCCGAGCCACTCGTCGAGCCGTTCCCTTTGGAATCTTACGATCCCCCCTCGCCTGCTGAAGGGAATCTTCCGCCTGTACACCATGTTCCGCAACGCTCCGACGGATACGCCGATATGCGCCGCGGCCTGCCTGTAATCCATCCACCCCGCGCCGGCTTCCCGTTCCGGTTCCGCCGCCGGCGTCTCTGCCCTCCCACCGCGTCCCGCCCGACCGTCCCCCTCCGGGCGCCTTTCGCAGGCGACATTCCGTGCGGCTGTCCCAGCCCCGATCCTCCCGATGACATCGACTATCAGGTTCAGCGCCTTGTCGAGACGGCCCGGCCATGGAATGGTATCGGGATATGTCCATTTCGATGGAGGAACAAGATCGGAAAACAGGATGGCTTTTCCCCCTCCAGCATCGGATGGCTCGGCGACTCCGTAGAAATTGGCGGCTATTTCCTCCAGAAATCTCAACGCAGTTATTTCGCGACCACCGTCGCAGAAAATTTCGCCGTCGAGTCCGGCGGCCCTTAATGCCGCTTCGGCCCGGACATAGGCTATCGCCGGAGGCTCGGCGGGGGATCCGGAATATTCGGGCCGCCCGGCCGAGAACGACCGGTAAAGCGCCCACAGAGCCTTCTCGATATCGCCGTACGGCTTCAGATCTCCCGGCCGCCGCCTTCCCATATTCAGCCTCCTCCCGCGCGGAGTAATTGTTTTCCGCCCTTCCCTGCCGAATCGCTGATCCGGCTGGGCGGATGGACGGTAAATTATAGTGCCATTCTCCGGAAAACTCCAGATGACCGGGCAGGTCGCTGCGGGGACCTTCGGGGCCAGGCGGGGTTCTGGATAAACCCATAATCCATGGTTTCTTTTCGAAACGGAAATTTCGCTCTCATAATGGAAATAGCGGCCCTGCGCGAAGAAATCGCGGTGCTCCGCACCGGAGAGCAACAGCTCCGCGCCGAAGCCGATGCGCTCCGCCGTAAGAACGAGCGGTTCCCATCCAAAACCAGGCGCCTCCGCGACGAAAACGATCCCTTCCGCGCCGGAAATGAACGTCTTCGCGCTGAAAATGCGCGGCTTTGTTCTGAACTGGCCTTTCGCAGGTTTTTCACGCGGCTGAGGTGGCGGTGGCATAGAGGGCCGCGAGGCCGGAGGCAATTTCGTGCGATCCTTTGGTGCGAGGGCCTGACGCGAAAATAGTCTCCTGAATGCTCTCCGAACGCAACGCGGCCAGCTTCCGACAGAAACTGCGCTCCCTCAGCTCTGGACAGCGCCGATAAACCCAAACCTCCACCCACGTCACCATAGCCATGCACAGCGCCGCGTGCCGCCTCACAGACCGCTCCTTCCGAACCTCCGCAGAGTCCAAACCCATCTGCCCCTTCGCCACCGAAAACAACTGCTCGATGGGCCAGCGCCGCGCGAACATCTCCACCACCTGCTTCGCGCTCATCCCCAAGTCGGTGCTGACCAGGTAGGCTTTCCGC
Source organism: Planctomycetota bacterium (assembly GCA_026417845.1). Taxonomy (GTDB): domain Bacteria; phylum Planctomycetota; class SZUA-567; order H5-PLA8; family CALKMO01; genus CALKMO01. The sequence continues at coordinate 1,806 of JAOACM010000317.1, forward strand.
GAGAAACCGGTAGTAGCCCGACTCGCTGCGCCTGTGGGCCGCCATGGCAGCCAGACGCCTGACGCAACGCTGCCCAGCGCACAGCAGCCACGGCACAGCCACGGCCGCAAGGTACGGCCAGGAGCGCTTCGAGAAAGCGATGCGAGCGGTAAAGACGACTTCCGAAAATGACGATATAGTCTCGCAGTGAATCACGGTCCGGCCTCCTATTTGACGAACCCAACGGCGATATTGGATTTATCGGCAAACCGGGCCGTGATCCTTTACTCATTGTTGCACCCCCGAAAACCTGCGAAAGGCCAGCCCTTAAGACCCTTCGATTTTTGAACAGGACGAGTAGCATTCGCCCTTCCCCCGGCCGGAGGGCATGCATTCGACATGTCTGAAGACCACATAGCCGCCTGCTGTTTCCCTGCACCGGAGATCAAAATTCGTGACGAACCCATTCGTAATTTCCTTGTGAGAAAAGGAGCTGAGAACAGGATGGCTGGCGGCGGAGCATCTCGATACGATTGACATGAATCGGGAATGCACAAAAGAGTCCACCATCTTGCGCGAAAAACTGCGGCAGGAGGTAGACGAGGAGAGGCGAAAATCACCGACATGTAGTTGAATACGACCGCGTAACCTTGTATGTAAATGGGAGGGGAAGCGATCGGAATAGGAAGAATCCGCCTCACCGGAGAGGTGGCAGAGTGGTCGATTGCGGCGGCTTGCTAAGCCGTTGTACCGGGACTAACCTGGTACCGTGGGTTCGAATCCCACCCTCTCCGCCATTCACGACATCACAGTCTTAATATATCGTCTTACAAGGACTTATAAATGTGATACCCTCCTTAACGGGTCATTTGTGAAACCCGCTGTGAAACTTTTCGGGGAGACCAGGGGGTCTGAATTTTGTACCTTTGGGGGGAATTATGAAAAATCAGAGCGCAGACGAGAACAGATACGTCAGGATCGAAAGGGTCCGCAACGTCACGATCTACAGGCGCGGCAGGGCGTACTGCCTGTACTTCCGCGAGGGGAAACGGTCTGTGCGCAGGCGGGTCGGCGACAACATCGCCGAGGCCAGGGCGATGGCGAGCAGAGTCGCCGCGGCGCTGGCCGAGAAGCGCCCGTCTCCGATCGGATTCCGGCGGATAACATTCGGCGAATTCGCGGATGGGTTCATCGTGTATGCCCGCGACGTCAGGCGTCTCGCGCCGAGGACCGTCGAGCGGTACCGCGCGGCGATGCGGCTGCTGAAGGAGTTCGCCGGCGAGGCAGGCATCGGGCACCCGGAGGCGCTCCAGGCGCCGGCGGTCGAAGACTTCGTTAGGTGGCTGCGTAGCCGCGGGCGGTCGCGCAACGGCCGCGCTGCCGGGAAGATCGAAAGTTACAAGACCGGCGGCATCCGCTTCGTGCTCGGCGTCGCCCGCACCGCGTACAACTGGGCTGCGCGGCGCCGGCATCTTCCGCCGTACTCTGAGAATCCGTTCGGCTCGTTTCCGATCGAGGAGCTGCGCGACCGCGGCGAAGGTTCGCCAGCGACAAGACCGATGAGCGGGTCGGAGCTGGAGGCGTTTTTCAGGGCGTGCGACGATTGGCAGCGGCCGGTGTTTCTCGTGCTGGCGGTGTACGGGATGCGCGTCGGCGAGCTGATGCATCTTCTGTTGGAGGATGTGGACCTGGACGCCGGCACGGTTTCGATCCGCTCGAAGCCCGAACTTTTCTGGTATGTGAAGACCGGCCGCGGTGAAGGTGTTCCGGGCGTGCGGGGTGGCGCTTCCGCCCCGGATACGGCAGGTTGGCGGGTATTAGAACCTATTCAGAAACTTCCCCGCTTGGCTGGAGGGAACGCTGATCGCATAACCTGTGGACCGGAGGTTTTGGGATTAAGCCTTAAAGCCGCCCATCCTGGCCGTAGGTTTCAGGGAGAGGCCCTCAGAATGGAGAAGAGAGCAGTCGAGGGGAAGGATATCGCGAGACAAAACTGAAGGTCGCCTCAGTCTGCCGCGTTCAAGGAAACGCTTTTGGCACTACGTCCATGCCAAACTTCACAAGCCATTGCAAATCAAGGAGTTACAAAAGTCGGGTGTCGAAGATGGGCTTGGGTTATGCACCTCTGTTTGATGAATACCCCAAGCTGTTGTAAGAGCTGGGAGTGTAACGTGCATCCAGCCCTGATGCTCCTCCATATAACTTCTTGCGGTACATTAAGTTGCGTCCCATATTGTTGACGATGCCGTCTGGGGAAGTTTGGCGCGCAGATAGCGAGGGCGTTTTGCCGTTGCTGGCGGCGGGAATAATCCTTTTAGGAAAGGGAAAATTCCGCGCTGAATCGGCGGCGCGAATACGTCTTAAACCAAAGCGGAGATATTTGCGAAACATCTCCGGCGGTACTATATTCGAGATGAGGGGAGAGGCGCGGGGGGGATCGCGAAAGCCAGGAGAAATCTGTGATGGATCGGAGAGCCTTGGGCGTACGGATTCTTGCATCGTGCAATCCGCGGGGCGGCCGGGCTGCGACGCGTCTGGTGCTCGCCGCGATCCTCTCCCTGTTCCCGTCCGTCTGGTGTCACGGGGAGGAGCCGGCCGGCGAAAAGGAGGCGGTCGAGGTCCGGCGCATACTGTCCGAGCTGCCAAAGTCTCCGGCGGAGGGGCTGTGGGTACAGGCCGGACGCATAGTCCAGCTGGGCCGCATGGCGGCATCGGAGCGGGTTATCGAAGCACTCAAGGAAGGACTCAAGCACGAATCCGACAAGGTGCGTCTGGTTGCCGCCAGGGCGCTGTGCCAGCTCCATGAAACCGATGCCGGTGCGGCCGGACTGATTTCGCTCGTCAGGGACGCTCGCGATGCGGATATCCGGCGTTTTGCCGCCAACGCCATAGGGCTCAGCGCGACGCTGTACAACAACCAGGCGGTGGCGGACGCCCTGGGGGAGGCGCTGGAACGTGAAAAGGATGCGAAGGTCCGCATATCCATCGGGCGAAGCCTGTGGAGGATTTCGTCCGGGAGGAGGGGTACCGAAACGCTGATGGAGCTGCTCGAATCCGCGGAGAAGGAGGCGAGCGATGAGGCGGCGCTGGTACTGGCCGAGAACGGGTTCATAAACCACCCGAAGGTCCGTGAAAGGCTGCTGATGCTGTACAGCGAGCCGACCGCGCAGGGGGAAAGGGCCTTCAACCTCCTGAGGCACGCGGAAGAACCGGGTCGAGACCGCCCCGTGGATCCGAAGATACGGCGCGGGGAGCGGCTCCTTCGGGAGATAGTGAGCAACATTCTGGCCGCCTATCCTGATGATCCGGAAAAGAAGAAGAGCGATCCGGAAAGGCTTTTCGAGGAGGCCGCAAAGGGGCTGGTTGGAAGCCTCGACCCCTACTCGCAGTACCTCGATCGGGAGGAGGTCAAGGCGACCCGCGAGATGCTTTCGCAGGACTACGGAGGCATAGGCGCCTACGTCGGCATGCGCGATAACGTATTCACCATCATAAGCCCGATATACGGGTCGCCGGCCGACAAGGCAGGGCTGAGGGCTTTAGATAGGATACTCGAAGTGGACGGGGTCAAGACCAGCGAAATCCAACCGCCGTTCACAGGGGTCATCAAGCGCCTCAAGGGCTGTCTCTTATACACATCT
>JAOACM010000318.1 GCA_026417845.1 Planctomycetota bacterium
ATGCAAGCACCGGCCACCTTAGAATCCAGTATGGCCTTGCGGCACCGCGCCTCGATCTTCCTTCGCTGCCTGTCGTCGAGCCGGCCGATGAAATTGACGCCGCGCAGGTTCCTGGCGAGCCGCACGCGGCTCGAAATGACGATATCCGTTTCGAGGCCGCTTCCGCCAAGCCACACTCCGACACGACCAGCGAGATTTTTCAGTTCCATCTTGCCCTCCAGGCCGCAGCAGACATCGCCGCCCTTCCCGACTCTCTCTCCCCCCGGACGTCTTCCGCACCGCCGACGCCGCGGCGCGGGAACTTCCATGGAGGCGATGCAACTCCCGCGCGCGGCCCATTCCCCGGCCGGGCGGCGGGCCGGCGGAACGCCGCATCCCCCGGCGCCCGCCAAGAGGCCCCTCCTCCGACCGCGCGGCGCGCCGGATATCGGCGCCGCGTCATTTCTCTCCGGCCTGCCCCCGGTCGCCAGACGCTCCGCTCTCCAGCTTCCGTATGGCGTCGCGTATCTCTGCCGCCTTCTCGTAGTCCTCCCTCTGCACGGCTTTCTTCAGTTCGGCCTGAAGCCTGCGTATTTCCCCATCGTCGGTAGCCCGATTTCCGGACTGCGCCGGAGTTTTGCCGATATGCTGCGAGGCATCATGTATTTTTTCTATCAGCGGCACCACCTCGTCCTGGAACGCCACATAGTCCTCAGCGCAGCCGAACCGGCCGGATGTCTGGAACTCGGCCAGCGTTATGCCGCAGGCCGGACAGACGGTCTCCCGGGCTTTCTTCGATGACTTGACCGCGACGCCGCTTACGGCGATTCCGGCTAGGAGGTCGGCGATCGGGAAACTCATCTTGCCGGCCGGCAGCCCCTTCGCGGCGGCGCATTGCTCGCAGAGATGCATCTCATGCTTGACGCCGTCCCTGATCTCCGTCAGGTGGACGATCGCGTCGCGCTTTTCGCAGTTTTCGCACTTCATGACGGTCTCCCCTGGTACAGTTCCGCCGCTTCCGTCACGCCTCACAGACCGGTCATAGCGTCTGTCTTCGTGCCGAAGGCTCCGGGCGACAGACCCGTTGCGAACCGCCCGCCGATATCCCGGCTGACCGCCTGGGCGCCGGCAGAGGCCGGATCACGCCCCTGATCCCCTCTCCCTGGCCCAGGCGGCCAGGACTGCCTTGGCCCGTTCCAACCGGTGGGTATAGAACCCGTCGGCGCCAGTCCCGAGGACGCCGCGGATATCCTTTTCCTCGTCCGCGAAAAAGGCGAAGACGGCAATCGAGGCTGCGTGCGCGTCAGCAACCAGCTTTCCGTCCATACGGTCAGAAGCCGGGAGTATCACGCTAAGACCGAGCTTCCCTGCCTTAGCGAGATACAGCCAGCCGTCGGCCCGCGCGTCAAGGATTATTCCGGCAGCGTAGGCCGGCAACTTCTGTTTGAGTCGCGCGGCAGACTCGGAATCCCGGAAAAACAGCGTATCGCCCGTGGAGGGCTTGCGCCTGGCCAGTATCCCGACGATGCGATCCTCGAGCCTGGAGCCAGCCTTGATCTCCGGCAGGTGGATGTGGATCGCCGGTATCCCATCGGCAGCACCGACGGCCTCCTCAAGAGTCGGCACCGGCGTTCCGGCGAACTCGGGCTTGAACCATGCCCCCGCGTCAAGTTTCCTGATGTCCTCCAGCTTCGTCCTGGCTACCCTCCCTCTGCCATTCGTCGTCCTGTCCAGCTTCGTATCGGCCAGCACTACCGGTTCACCGTCGGAGGTGCCTTGGATCTCGATAGCGACGGCATCCGCGCCGAGTTCTCTGGCCTTCGTGATGGCCGGTATCGTGTTTTCCGGCGCCACATCCGAGGCGCCACGGTGAGCCACTATCTTCGCGCGTACAAGCGCCATCTTCCCTCCTTGCCGTCTGTACCTTCGGACGCTTCCGGAGCCTGCAGAGGCATCCCCGTTGCCCGCCGCCGGACCGGACAGGCACGGCTCTGTCTGCATTCTCCCGTCCGCCCCTCCACTCATCTCGCGCAAAACGCTCCGGCGGCCTGCCGGAGCTTTCTTCCGCATCCTCCTATTTTGCATTCCCCCCGCCATCCGCCGCCGGTCCGTCTTCCCGCGACGGCGGGCCGCCAAGTGCTTCTGGAGGGCATCCTCCCCAGCCGCACGGAGCATCCAACCGATCCCCGCCAGCCCCGCGCAGCAGGCGAGGCAGCGGGGAAGCATCAGCCGTGTTTTTCCCACCGCAGGAGCTGGGCAACCTTCGACAGCGTCCCCCCCTGTCTGATTTCCTCGCGCAACCTGTTCTCCTTTTCAAGGACGTCCTGAGCGCGGTTGACGAGTTCGACCGCCTTCTCCTTCGGGAGCACCACCACTCCGTCGTCGTCGCCCAGTATCCAGTCGCCCGGGCCGACCTTCTGCCCGCCCACGATCACGGGGACGTTTATTTCCCCGAACCCCTTCGGTTCGCCCGCGTTCGGACAGACCAGTCTGGAGAACGCCGGAAATCCCATCCGGCGGATTTCCGGGGTATCTCGGACTGCGCCGTCCACGACCACGCCCGCCAGTTTCCTCTGGATGGCGCTGAGCGTGGCCAGCTCGCCCCAGACGGCCGGCTCGCGTCCGCAGGCATCTATTACGAGCACCTGTCCCGGCTCCGCAGCATCTATGGCCTCGACCGGCTTGGCCCAGTCTCCGGGGTATGTCCTGACTGTGACCGCCGTGCCGATCGCGCGCAGCCCCTGACAAATCGGCCGTATCCCCCACATCGCCGCGCCGCGATGGGCGGCATCCGAAACGTTGGGGGTCGAAACCCTGGCGAGGATTTCGCGTATCTGCTCAGCCCCGCCCCGTTTGAACAGCTCGGTCGGAACAGCCCTGCACGTCGAGATCGCCTCTTTGATGGCGGCCGCGGCGCCTCTCGGATCCTTCGCCTTGATTATCGCCCCGCCAACGACCAGTATGGAGGCGCCGATCTCCAGGGCGCGGACGACGTTTTCCGAATTGAGCCCTCCCGCGACGCTCACGGGAATCTCCACCGTCCCGACCACGCGCCTCAGACGATCGAATGGATCCAGACCGAGCATCTGCTCGTCTATAGGCGCATGGACGTTGACGAAGGCGGCCCCGATCTTCTCGGCCCTGCGGGCCGCCCCGGCCACCTCGTCGGCGGAAAACCCTATGAGGTCGCAGCACACCCTAGCTCCGTAATGCCAGCCCGCCTCGACCGCTTCACTTATTGTCGAATCTGCGGCGCGCCCAAGTACCGTCACGACCGTGGCGCCAGCCTTCGCGGCCGCTTCTACCTCGGCCCTCCCGGCGTCCATCGTCTTCATGTCCGCGACGATTGTCCGCCCGGGGAACTCCTTTCTGAGCGCCCGGATCGCATCGAGGCCCTCGCTTTTTATCAGCGGCGTCCCGGCTTCGATCCAGTCGGCGCCCCCTTCGATCGCCTCCCTGGCGACCTGAAGCGCCCTGTCGAGTTCCAGGAAATCCAACGCCACCTGAATTACCGGCTCCAAGGGCAGCACCTTCCTCTCACAACGTCCGTCCGTTCCTTTTCCCCTCTCGAATGTTGTAGAACGAAGCCGGCATCCTGTCAAACGCGGGGGGATTGAGATTCCCGACAAGATCGGTGCGCGACGGGCGCGAGGCCCTTGGAGTCTGTCCAGAAACTCCCAAATAGGGGGGTGGGATGCAGCGAAAGCTTTTGGCGCCGCGGGAGTTTTTGGGTAGGCTCTTACAGACGGCGTGGGGAACCGGCATCCGATCGCCGACGGCGCGCAGGAGATGAGAAGCAGCAGTAACGCCCCGGCGAAGGAAAGATCGCCACGGCGTTTCCGCGCGGGAGGCGGCGTCCACGCCGCCGGCAATTGTTTGCCTTGCCCATATGTTGGGGCGCAGCGGAGAGCGGATTCATTTGTAGTGGCGCCATTGTTATCCCATTCGGGTGCACCACTGCAAACAGTAGCCGCCACCCGAACGCGCTAAACAGTTACACGCAAACTTCGCGGCGGCGCGCCTGCAGTGTGCCCGGTTGGGGCTGGCGGATCGGGGAAAGGCAGCGGATGGGCCTGACTGACGGCGACCTGCGTTTCGGGGCCGACCTGCCCCTGTGGGTGCTGGCCGGGATACTGGCGGCCACCGCATGGATTGCGGTCAGGGGGTACCGGAGGCATGCCGGAGCGCTCAGCCCGCGACAGGCCTCCATCATGCGACACATGAGGATCGCGGCCCTCGCCCTCCTGGTTGCCTGTGCCGCCGACCCCATGCTGCGCATCTATTATTCTGAGGAGCGCGGGCAGTCGCTCGCCGTCCTGTGGGATTGCTCCGAGAGCATGGGGGTACGCGACGAGGCCAGCGGCGCATCCCGCATGGAGCGCGCGAAGGCGGCGCTTCGCGGACCGCTGGAGGCCCTTTCGCGCGACTTCCGTCTAAGGTTCTCCGCCTTCTCCCGTTCGGTCCGGGAAGCGGACGGGCCGGACGCCATGACGGCTGACGGGGACGCCACCGATATCTCTGGGGCGCTTTCTCAGGCGGCGGCCGCCGGAAAGGAGGGAGCGCCCGCCGGAATACTGCTGGTCAGCGACGGGGCCGATACCGAGAAGGGAGACTTCCAGCGCGCCACGCGCATGTTGCGGCGGGCCGGACTGCCCGTCTACGCGGTGGGCGTAGGCGAAACTTCCTTTCCCGATCTGGCCGTCGCCCAAGTCAAGGTCCGGCGGATCGTCGCCAAGGACACCCTCATGCGTGTAGAGGTGGCCGTGGAGAAGAGAGCTTTCCCCGACACGACCGTCCCAGTGCGCATCCTTCATGGCGGCAGGCTCGTTGCGGAAAAACCGGTGCCGATCGCGGGCGGATCGGCCACGACGGAGTTCGAGTTTCTTCCGCCGGCCAGCGGATTCCTGGAACTGGCGGTGGAGGTTCCCGTTCAGAAAGGAGAGGCGATAGCCGCGAACAATCGCCTGCCCTTCGCGGTCACGGCACTCGCCCGTAAGCTTAAGGTCCTTTACCTGGAGGGCACCAACCGGATCGAACCGTACGACGGGAAAGGTTACCGCCGGAAGCATCCGGACTGGTGGGAGCATCAGTATCTCGTACAGGCGCTGGAGGAGGACGGGGATGTGGAGGTCAGGACGCTCTTCCGGGAACCACCTCCCGAGGGGGCGGACGAGACCGGCGTAAAATGGGTGGAACACCCTGCGGAAGGGTACCCGAAGACCCGCAGGGAGCTTTTCGCCTACGACGTGATCATATGCAGCGACATCGAATACAAGCGCTTTACAGAGGAACAGGTAAAGAACACGGTTGACTTCGTGGTAGAACACGGCGGCGGATTCGTGATGATAGGCGGATGGACATCCTTCGGGGCCGGAGGCTACGATGAGACGCCGATAGACCGGATACTTCCTGTAGATATGCAGGGACTGGGGGACGGCTACCGGGAAGGAGAGGGAATAATGGAGTGGGAATTGAC
>JAOACM010000319.1 GCA_026417845.1 Planctomycetota bacterium
GGCCTGAAGGCCAGTCGCGGTCCGGAGACAGATCCGGCGCAAAGGGCGCGGGTGCGCGCCGGAGGCGGTGCGGATCCGGCGGGACCGGCGCAGCGGCGATTGTTTGCGGCGTTCAAGGTAGCGGCTACTACTCGCAGTGGTGCGATCTAACGGGACGGCAACAGCGCTGCACATATGCTCCGCGCCTCCTGCACCCCCATACGGGACGGTAACAATTACACGCAGCGGGCAGATGCCTTCGATCGAAGGGAAAGCCCGGCCGGGAAAGGGGAAGGGGACCGTGGACGGAAAAAGTCCCGCGCCAGGATCTCCACACGGCATATTTCAACGGGATGCCGAAGTTATCGCGCACCATCCCGCCGGCGGTCGCTACTTCCTGTTGCGGCTCAGGTGTCCCGATATCGCGGCCGCGGCGCGACCCGGCCAGTTCGTAATGCTCTCAGTCTCCCCGTCGCTCGATCCGCTCCTGCCGCGGCCGCTCGCCGTAATGGACGTTCGCCCCGCCGCGGACCGTCCTGCCGAATCGGCTGCGCCTTCCGACTTCGATCTCCTCTACGTCGTGGCAGGCAGGGGCACGGCGATGTTGCGCGACCGCGCCGAAACGGGGATTGGCATCGCGCGTTTTCGCGTCCTGGGGCCGCTCGGCCGGGGGTTCAGTATCCGCGAAGATGCCGGACACCACGTGCTGGTGGGGGGCGGATGCGGAGTGGCGCCGCTGATATTCCTGGCGAAGAAGATCGCGGCCTCCGGGGCCGGCGCTACGCTTATCCTCGGCGCGAAAGACGCCGGGGGGTTGCTCGACAGGGAAACGATGGATGCGATCCCGCGATGCGTCCGGATCGTGGAGGCGACTGAGGACGGATCCCGAGGCGAAAAGGGCACAGCCGTTGACGCCCTCGCACGGCTCCTTGACGGCACGCTTTCCGGACGGAGGGCCGCGGTCTGCGCATCCGGTCCCGAGGGCATGCTGCGGGCGATACACGCGATGGCCCGCGCCAGGGCATTTCCCTGCCAGCTGTCGCTTGAGGCCCGGATGGCATGCGGGATGGGCGTCTGCAGGTCGTGCGTCGTGGACGGTCGGGCGCCGCATCCGGAGACCGGCCTTATGAGGCGCGCGGTCTGCGCGGACGGCCCGGTGTTCGACGCGGAAGAGCTCGCCTGGTAGGCGCGCGATCGTCCGACGTCCGGCCGGGAGGACTCCGGAGAGGGGGATGGGCTCGTGGGATTGCTTCGGAAGATGGTGCTCGGCGGGGACGATCCTCTGAAACGCCCGATCGTCGCTCCGAAACCGTCCGATGAGGAGGCGATGGCGATCCACCGGCTGCGCGTCAGGCGCGAGAACATCGGCCGGACGCTGACAATGGCGTTCATGTTGCGGGCGAAGCGGGCAGCACCAGTTGGAAGCGGGAGATCGGGGCAGCCGGCCAGCGTGGCGATAATCGCCGCGCCCGGCGAGGAAGGCGCCTGCGCCCTGGCCGCTGCGCGCCACCTGCTCCAGTACGGCCTCGATCCGGCGATCGCCGTCGCTGGAGAAAGGGACGCTGCGGGCCAGGGAGTGAACGAGGGGCTGGAATGTCTCGAAGCGATCGGCGCTGCGATCACCGCCCTGCATAACGCGAAGGCAGCGGAGCGGTTTGCGGGATCGCTCAGGCCCGGCGCGGAACTGTGGATCGGGGCGCCGCCGCCGGAAGCCGGCGGGAAAAACGAGACCGTCGCGGAGGCCGCGAGGGCCGTCGCGTGCGGCCGGGGGCTGATGACGATCCGCGTGGAAGCGGGCGGAGAATTCCGGTGTCCGGCCCCGTCGTCTGAAGATTTCGTATTCCGCCCAGACGCGGAGCCGATGACCAGGGAGCGTTCCAGGGCGGTGGATTCCATAGCACAGGAGACCTATCGCATCCCCGGCACGTGCCTGATGGAAAATGCCGGCTACTGGACGGCGCGCGAGGCGTTCTTCATGCGGGCGGAGGCCGCTTCGAGCGGACGCGCGGAAGGCGGGAGCGGCCGGGTCGCGGTGGTGTGCGGCCGCGGCAACAACGGCGGCGACGGACTTGTCGCCGCCAGGATGCTGGCGTGGTGGGAGGTGCCGGTCGAGGTTTTCCTGCTGGGGACCGCCGGCGCGCTGTCGGACGACCCGGCGCGGAACGCCGTTCTGGCTGTTGAGGCCGGCGTCCCTATAAGGGAGATGCCCGACGCCGGGGCGCTCCCGATACTGGAAGCGGCGCTGCGGGAAAGGCCGCTTATCGTAGACGCGATACTCGGCACCGGAATGACTGGAGAGGTCAGGGGGCTGGCGAGGGACGCGGTGGCGATGCTGCTGGATGCGCGGCGGGCCGGCGCGCCGGTGCTGGCCGTGGACTGCCCGTCGGGCATGGATTGCAACACCGGCGAGCCGCTGGGGATATGCGTCGAAGCCGACGCGACGGTAACCTTCGGGGCGCCGAAGACGGGATTCCTGACGGAGGCCGGCAGGTCGCGGTGCGGCAGGGTCGTCGTGGCGGACATCTGTCTGCCCAGGCGTCTCTGGACGACTGACGGACAGGCTTCCGCCGGGGAAAGCAGCGGCGACCCGCCCGGCGGCGGCCGAACGTGAAAAGTCACCGGCAACCGCAGGCTGGGGGAGCGGCACCCGAATGGCATCCTTCGAAGTATCCTTCCTGGGGTCCGGCACTTCGATAGGCGTCCCGGTCATCGGCTGCGACTGTTCCGTCTGCAGGTCGCCGAACCCGGCAAACGTCCGCTGGCGGCCGTCGCTGCTGGTCCGTTCCGCCGCGACGACCGTGGTCATAGATACCGGCCCGGAATTCCGGCTGCAGGTCCTGCGAGCGGGCGTTAGGAACCTGGACGCTGTGATAATAACGCATCAGCACTCCGACCATCTGGCGGGGATAGATGACGTCCGCCGCTTCTGCCAGCAGCGCGGCGGGCCGCTCGATTGCTGGGCCACGAAAGAGACGGCCGACGTACTCCGCCGTATGTTTCCGTATATCTTCGATCGCGACGAATACATCCCGGGCCTGCCCGCGCTCACGATGCGCGAGATTGACGGACCATTCGAAATAGGCGATCTGACGTTCAGAGCGTTTCCGCTCGATCACGTCGTGGTGGAAAACGTCGCCCTCAGGATATCGCCGCGCGGGCGGAGTTCTCCGGCGGTCGGATACGCGCTGGACTGCAAAAGGATACCGGAGGCCACCGTCGAGGCGCTGAGGGGCGCGGACCTCCTGATACTCGACATGCTCCGCCGCCGGCAGCACCCTACACATCTGACGCTGGACGAAGCGCTCGAGGCGGCCGGCCGGATCGGAGCGAAGCGGACGCTGTTCAGCCACATATCGCACGAAATCGGGCACGAGGAGGTTTCGCGTATCCTGCCGGATGGGATAGCTCTGGCCTACGATACCCTCTCCGTAGCGCTGTAAGGGTCCGTCACGCGTATGCCCCGATCCCGGGAATGCGCCGCTGCATGCCGCGCCGCGCCGGAATCGCGGACGCTGCACGCGGGGCCGGCGCCGGGAAAGGCCGCGCAACCGTATCCCCCGCGACCGGGCGGTAGGCCGGCGACCGCCCCCGGGCGGACGAATGGCGCCGGCTCACCTGTGTATCGGCAGGTAGCGGTAGTAGACCTCGAGGCAGAGCGCTCCCATGGCGGTCATGTAGACGCGGCCGGCCATCTTGTCGTCGCCGCCGCCCAGCGGATCCCACGAACCGTCCTCGTCGCCGCCCCTCCGCTGATTTGGCAGCAGCATCTGCTTCATCGCCTCGTTCCACTTCTTCCAGTAGTCCCCGCCCATCTGGAACATGACCAGCGTCGCGTAGTAGGTGTAGTACATCGGGAAGGTGCCCGTGCCGCCCTTGCCGAGGGTTTTGTCCCACTTCGGGAGATTCTCCAGGAGGTACTCGGCGCCGCCCTGTATCTCCTGCGGCTTGCGACCGAGGAACAGGTTAGCCAGCATGCCGATAGCCGTCGGGTTCAACGTGGGCTGTCTCTTTTGCTGGTAGGGGAATCTGCCGCCCGGGTATCCGTTATACTCTTTCTTGACCTCGATCGAATCGAAGTACTTCATCGCCCCCTGGAAACTGGCCGGATTGACGCGCAGCCCCGCCAGCTTGGCGCTCTTGATCTGCATCACGAACCAGCCCGATACTGAGGCGTCGGCATCATACTTGGGCAGGTAGCGCCAGGCGCCCTTGTCGTACTCGTCGCCCGCTTGGTGCTTCTCGGTGGAATAATCCACGGCCTTCTGGGCCGCCGCGATAGTGGCCGGGACCCTGCCCATGCCGGCCGCCTCCGCCAGCGCCAAGCCGCATATGGCATGGTGGTAGGCGTAGCCGGGGTGCCAGTATTCCTTGTACTTCTTCCCTATGGAGCCATCCGGTTCCTGCTGCGATATGATCCACTCGACGGCCCGCCTGACGTTATCCCTGTACTGACCGGCGCGTTCGGTGTGTCCCGCACCGAGGAAGGCCAGCAGCGCCAAGCCGGTGACGCCGGCGTCCACCACGCCCTCGCCCTCGTATTTCTTGGTGTCCCAGTGCCCATCGGGCTCCTGGTGTCTTGCCAGCCATCTGAGCGCGGCCTCCACGGCCGATTCGGTGGCCTTGCCGCCGCCGTGCGCGGCGAGCGCCCGCTTCTTGCCGCCGCCGCCCCGCTGGCCGAAACACCCGGCCCCGCCGCCGCCCAGCCCCAGCGCGGCGCTGGTCCCCAGACCGCCAAGAGGCAGGTCGGAGATCGCGTTGGGATCTCCTCGCGCCGTGTGAGAATCCATATTGTCCTCGGTCTCGTCGTGAGAGACGTCTTCCACCTTTTCGTGAGGGACGACCGGATTCTCGACCTCGCTCTGCTGCTCCGTCGGCACCGGGACCCGGTTCCTAAACACGTCCCTCGGCTTCTTCTCGTCGAACTCCGGCGGTCTGGCCTTGGCCAGGTCGGTCGTTATCACCGTCTCGCTCGAAGCATCCCTGAGCACAACCATGCTCAAAAGCCCCAGAAGGAGAAGCAGCAGCCCGTGGAATACGCCGGAGATCACCCACCAGGGAGCCGCGCCGAGCCGCTCGTACCATTCCCCCTCGTCCGGCTCTATCGGAGGTGGTTGCGGTATCCCCTCCTCCCCCAGCTCCGCCTCGATCTCCGCCTCAGCACCCCCGGCCTCCGTCTTCGCGGCCGCGTCCTCGGCCAGGCGGGAGAAGCGGGTCTCCTTCAATATGTCGGCGGACGGCGTCTTCAGACGCGACGGCATGCGACGGTCGGCGTAGGCCTGTTCCAGCAGCCGCACGTAAGCCGTCTTGCGCTGGAGAGTTTCGCGACACGCCGCGCAGCCCGCCAGGTGTTCCTCCATAGCCGCCTTCTCACCGGCGTTCAGGCGTCCCTCGATGTATGGCGCCATCAGCACCCGGGCCTGCGCGCATTCCTCTATCGTTATCCCAGCCATAGCC
>JAOACM010000320.1 GCA_026417845.1 Planctomycetota bacterium
CCGGAGCTGCGCCGCAAAATGGGACTGCACGCCGCGCGGATGCGCTCGGCCCTGGCAAAAAGGGGAATACGCGTCGTGTCGGACGGGACTCCCATAATCGCCATGGAGTTCGGGGATGGGCGCCAGGCGGCGGAGGCGTCCTGCCATTTCCTGAAGTTCGATCTGGTCATCCCCTACTTCAGGTACGCCTCCGAACCCAGAGAAAACCTGCTCCGCGCCGCCGCCCGCGCCTGCTACTCCGGGGAGGACCTGGCGCGCTTCGAGGAGGCGGTCGCCGCCCTGCCGGCCCCCTGATCCCCCCGCTCCGCCCTTCCCCGCTCCCGGGCCACTGCCGGACAGCCGCCGCCGGACCAGGCATTGCCGATCCCGCATCCTGCGCCGATGACCCTGTCCCGCTTCCCGTCGAAATCCGGGGCGGCGGGCGGATTCATCCGACCCTATCCCCCAACGGCCCTTCGAGCAACTCCCTGTCCGCGGTGCTTCCGCCAACCGAGCCGGTTGCGATGTCCCCGGACGGGAGGGAGATTTACGCGGGTGGCGGGGGGTCCTACCCCGGCTATTCAGAGAGAGCCCGCAACCGCGAGGTAGCGTTCTTCGTGATTTTTACCCCAAGCGGCTTTCAGAGAGGGCCAGAGGTAAACCTGCGCGCGACATATTGGCAGCCGTACGCCGCGTCCTGTCTGATAACCGCTCCCGCGTACTGGCAGCGCAACAGGGTCTCCGGCTCTGAAGACCACGCGCGAGGATGAGGGCGGAGGGCTTCGAAGCCGCCACAAGGACCGTGAGCGATAGCTGGAAAAACGCCTCTGGCGCCTTATCATCTCCGCCGGATGGGATCCGGGGATCGCGGCGCGCGCCGGCACCGGTTCCCGGTTCTCCGGAAGGAGAAGAAACCATGAATGCACGCGAGCGGTTCCTGAACACCATGCATTTCAAGGGAACGGATCGTTGCCCGTGGTGGGAGATGTGGTACTGGGGCGACACGCTCCAGCGATGGTACGGGGAAGGGTTGCCGAGGGACGTCCACCTGATCGAGTATTTCGGCGTGGACAGGCGCGAGAGCATAGGCATCAACCAGGGTCTCGTGCCCGGGTTCGAGGAAAAGACGATCGAAGAGACGGATGAATACCGGGTGTTCGTGCGAAGCGACGGAGTCAAGTGCAAGCAGTTCAAAACGGGCGGCGTCCGCACGATGCCGCACTGGATCGAGTTTCCCGTAAAGGACAGGGCGAGCTGGAACGAATTCAGGAAACGCCTGGATCCGCATTCGCCTGTCCGCTATCCCCTCTGGTGGGAAGAGAAAAAGATGATATGGGCCAACCGTGACTACCCCCTTTCGATCGGAGGGGGAAGCCTCTACGGATGGCCCCGCAACTGGATCGGCATGGAAAACCTCGCGGTCATGTTCTACGATGACCCCATGCTGGTCCACGACATAATGGAGTACCTCACGGAATTCATAATCGCCACGGTCCAGAAGGCCGTGCAGGAGGTGCGGATAGACTACGTGCTCATGTGGGAGGACATGTCCTTCAAGTCCGGCCCGCTCATTTCGCCGAAGCTGGTCCGGGAATTCATGCTGCCGAGGTACAAGCGCATCGTTAACGTGTTCCGCTCGGCCGGCATAGACGCGATATTCGTGGATTCCGACGGAAACGTGGACGAACTCATACCGATATGGCTCGAGGCCGGGATAAACGGGACATATCCGCTCGAAATCGCCGCCGGCACGGACATCGTGGCGCTGAGGAAGAAGTACGGCAGGGACCTGCTGATGATCGGCGGGATAGACAAGCGCGCCATGGCCGCCGGTCCCGAAGCGATCCGGCGGGAGCTGCTGAGCAAGCTGCCGTTCATGGCGAAACAGGGCGGTTACATCCCGTGGTGCGACCACCTCGTCCCTCCGGACGTATCGTTCCGGAATTACATGTATTACCTGAACCTCATGAAGGACATAACGCTCGACCCGGACCGGTACGCGTACGAGGCCGAAAGGGAGGGACTGGCGCGATGGTGACGCCCGCGGTGACGGCCGGGCGGCAGGGCGGCGAGAAGTAAGGCTGCGGAGCGTCCGGCGGGACCGGTCTTGGCCAGTCCTTGCTCAGAAAGCTCCGCGGGACCCGCTCCTTGAGGCGGAAGGATCGCGGGTTGTTCCTCCGCGCGGTCGGTCCTGAAGGCGAACGGACCGGGTGGCTGCGATGTCGGCGGCCATCCTCTGGATGCGGGCGGCGGATGGTTGCGGGAGGCGCAGGCGGATGCCGGAGTGGATACACGCGGCAGGCTGGATCGTCTCAAGCCTCGTCATCGGACTGCTTGCGATATCGTTCGTGGTGCATCTGCCGGCGATCCTTGACGATCTGCGCGCAGTCAGGCGCGACCCGGCGGCCGAGGGCTGGCTGGCAGCCCTGATGTACCCCGGCTTCCATGCGCTGACGATTCATCGCGTCATTGCCCATCCGCTCTACCGCCTCCGCCTTCGCACGCTGGCACGTTTCTTCAATTTCCTCGCCAGGTTCCTCACCGGCGCCGATATCCATCCCGGCGCCAGACTCGGACGCGGCATCTTCATAGACCATGCCCACGGCGTGGTAATAGGCGAAACCGCCGTGGTCGGGAACAACGTTACGATACTGCACGAGGTGACGCTGGGCGGCACGGGCAAGGAGGCGGGGAAGCGCCATCCTACCATAGAGGATGGTGTGCTGATCGGCGCCGGCGCGAAGATACTCGGCAACATAATCGTCGGGCGCGAGGCGAAGGTCGGCGCTGGATCGGTGGTCGTCCACCACGTGTGCCCGGGGGCCACCGTCGTCGGGGTGCCGGGCAAGATAGTTTCTGTCGCCGGTCGCGCGACGCCTTCGCTCTCGCTGGATCAGACGACCCTGCCCGACCCGATGATACGGAAGGTGCTGGCGCTCGAGGAGGAAATCCGGCGCCTCCAGGCTGCGTATGCCGGGGGATCGGGTCGCGCGGACATGCTCAACGAAATCCTGGCCCACAAGCGGGCCGAGGTGGCCAGGCTCAGGAAGGAACGCCCGCTGGACTGGAGACCCGTCCCGGTTTCCGGTGCCGGAAATCCTCCCGCCGCCCCGGCGCCCCGGCAGGACGCGCGGTCCTTCCGCGAAGCGCTGAAGAGGAATGACGGGCGGGTGGCGCTGATAGCGGAGTTCAAGCGGATGTCCCCGAGCGGCGGACGGATGCGCGCGGACGGCATGGGCCCCCGGGAAGTGGCCGCCATATACGAGCGCGCCGGCGCCGCCGCGATCAGCGTGCTGACGGATTCCCGCTTCTTCGGCGGGTCGCTGGAGGACCTGACCGAGGCCCGCAGCGCCGTCACGCTTCCGGTCCTCCGCAAGGATTTCATAATAGACCCATACCAGATAGCCGAATCGGCCCGGGCCGGGGCCGATGCCGTGCTGCTTATAGCGGCCTGCCTGTCGGACTTCGAACTTGCCGAATTTATCAGGATAGCCTCCGGGCATGGCATGGATGCGCTGGTCGAGGCGCACGATGAGAACGATCTTGAAAGGGCGCTGGCGGCCGGCGCCTCGATAATAGGCATAAACAACCGCGACCTGCGGACCCTGCGCACTGATATCCAGACCACCGCGCGCCTCGCCGCCCGCATCCCGCCACAGGTCAGAAACGGGATCGTGCTAGTAAGCGAAAGCGGCCTGCGGTCTCCGGCGGACGTACGCATGGTCGCCGAAGCTGGTGTTGACGCCGTGCTGATCGGGGAGGCATTTCTCAAAGCGCCGGATATCGCAGCCGAGGTGGCCAAGATCGCGTCCAGTCGCGCTGAGAGGAGGCAGTCCAACGTATAAAGCTCAATTCCCTGAAAGAGGAATCTCCGCGGCACAGGAAATTGCATCATAAATATAGGTGGTAGAGCTGAGCCTCGTTGGTCACTTGTCGGAAGAGGACCGGGGAATCGAATCGCCTGCTTGTATTGAAGCGGATGCCCACTTCTTGGGATGCCACTTGATATATGGCGCCACTCCACCGCGCACAATATATAGTGGTGCCTCCCTGCTGCGGAACGTTCATGCACCACGTTCTCCCGCGCCTTACTCCTCTCGCAACTTGTTATGGTGCAATAAGTTCAGCCCTTAAGCGCTCCCCGGATAATTTTCGACGCAACCTCTTGTGTTATCGAGCGTTACGGAAAAAACACGAAAGTCCGCTCTTGACAATCGCCGCTTTCCCCATATGTTGTGTAGACTACGGTTGTCATAGCTGATAAGGAGGGATCGTAGGTGGCCGAAATAAGCAAAAAGACCTACGCGATAATAGCGATTGTTATTCTGCTCTTCTTCGGAATGTGGATGGTTTTCAGCAACTGGGGATGCTCGGTATTCCAGGGATGGATAGATAGCGCCTACGAGAACTGTCCCCAGCAGGAACGCAAGACGCAAGGCGCGGCCGACTGGCAGCTCAGATTGGCATGGTGGTATGAGATATCGCTTCGCGACGAGGAGGCGATAAAGTGCTACGAAGATTTCCTCGAGAAGAAAAAAGATTGGGGATGGACCCATCCGCGCGCGCCGGAGGCGGCGCTGAATCGCCTTCTTATCTGGGAAAGGCACCATTCATCGCAGTCGAACCGGGACGAAGGCATCAGGACGCTGGAGCTGATCCACAGGCATCCGCGATACAAGGAGTTTTACCCGGACTTCGAGAGATTCATAATCAGGAACAGGGGGCAGATACCAGAGTGGGCGCGGGCGCAGTGATTGCGGCCGGCGCGATCCTGGCTTCTCAGTAAGTGCTGGTCACCTGGAAGATTTTTCGCCGCGGCTGTTCGGAACCGGCTCCCGGGACACGGCGCCGCGAAGGCGTAAGTACTGAAGGGCCACAGTGGAGTGGAGGTGGGAGAGGGGAAAACACAAAAGACACGTTGCCCGGGAGGTGGCGGACAGATGAGCGGCGGACGTTCCGGTCCCAGGTTACGGAACATAATACGATTGCTCGAACAGGGCATGGAGGATACCCGGGGGCTGTCCAAGGCTCTGTCCGAAGCGAGTCTCCTGGACCGTTTGATGTGTGCCGTCCTCGGCGCGGGGGGATCGCCTCACAGAGGTCATCTGGCCGTCAAGGGGATTCTCCGTCATTTCGTGGACTGGAATGAGGTCCGTGTGAGCGCGCCGACATCGGTGAGCGAGGCGACGGCGGCGGCCGGCATACCCGGCGCCGCGGCGCGGGCGCGGGCCGCGATAGAATTTCTGGATGGACTTTTCCGCCGGTATGGGAGCATAGGACTTCAGTTCCTTAAGGATGCCGGACCTTCCGACATGAAAAGGTTCGCCGCGACCGTGTCGGGGGAAGACAAGCTGCTCTATTCGACCCTCTCCCTCGTCGCGTTCGATCTGCCGGTGGTGCCTCCTACTCCTTCTCTGCAACGGGTATGC
>JAOACM010000321.1 GCA_026417845.1 Planctomycetota bacterium
CCCTGACAGATGCGTACCGCCCTCGATCGTATTTATGTTGTTGCAGAAGGAGAATATCTGTTCGGCGTACCCGTCGTTCCACTGCATCGCCACCCTGATGCCGATCCCGGCCGGGGATTCCTCGCGCCGCCGTTCGATGTATATGGCCTCCTTGTGGATGGGAGTTCTGGCAGCGTTGAGG
Source organism: Planctomycetota bacterium (assembly GCA_026417845.1). Classification (GTDB taxonomy): domain Bacteria; phylum Planctomycetota; class SZUA-567; order H5-PLA8; family CALKMO01; genus CALKMO01. The sequence goes on from JAOACM010000321.1 coordinate 182, forward strand.
TATTCGACGAACGCCTTTATTCCCCGCGGGTAATGGAAATGCTCCGTCTTGCCGGTCCGTTCGTCATTGATGTAAACCGACAGGCCCGGGTTGAGGAACGCTATCTCGCGCATCCGCTTGGCGAGCGTGTCGTATTTGAAGGCCGTTTCCCGGAAAATCTCCTTGTCGGGCAGGAAGCGTATTTTCGTGCCGGTTCCGGTCGCCTCGCCGACCCTGGCGACCGGGCCTAGCGCCGCGCCGCGGGAATATTTCTGGACCCAGCGGCCGCCGTCCCGCCTGACCTCCACCTCGCACCACTCCGACAGCGCATTCGCGCACTTGACGCCGACCCCGTGCAGTCCCCCGGAAACCTTGTAGCCTTTCTTCCCGAACTTTCCGCCCGCGTGGACCCGCGTCATCACGACCTCGAGCGCCGATACCCCCTCCTCGGGATGCATCTCGACCGGGATGCCTCCGCCGTCGTCCTCGACGGATACCGATCCGTCGCGGTAGAGCGTGAGCTTTATGGTTTTGCACCGGCCGGCCAGGTGTTCGTCAACGGCGTTATCCACCGCCTCGTAGACCAGGTGATGGAGGCCCCGCTCCCCCGTATCTCCTATGTACATGGCGGGACGCTTTCTGACGGCCTCGATGCCGTCAAGGACCTTGATGTCTTCAGCGCTGTAGCCGTTGCTGTTCGCGCCCGCCTTCCCCGGCGTCGAAGTCGCCTCCGTCATCTTCTCCCCTCTTGCCTTCCTCCAGCACCCGGCAGTCCGGGCGCCAGCCGGACGCGCAGTTCCCTGGCATCCAGCCCGGCCTCCCTCAGGGCCTTCAGAAGATCTTCTCTCAGGAAGGATTCGATCTCCTGCATCATCGCCGGCGTCCCGACCTCGACCGTCACGATACCTGTCCGGACGTTCCTGACTTTCAGCGCCGCGCCTCCGCCGGCCACGCCGGCCCGATCCAGCGCCTCCCACAGCACCCTGGCCGCCAGGCGCCTGCCCTTCAGGGCCTTGCCGGTTATCCCTTCCTTCCGGGCGACGGCAGCCAGTATCTTCCCGAACGGAGTCGCGCCCCCATCCTCTCCGGCCGATGCCGGTTTCCGCCCGCCGGCCATGCTCCCGGAAGGCGCGGCCATTCCGGCGGAAGATGCCTCTCTGCCCTTACCGGGAGATGCTCCACCCTCCATCCGGACCTCCCCCTCTCCGTCGCCGAGCCTGCCCGGAAACCCTCCGGCACGGAGTTTACGGGCGAGCGATGCCGACTTCCGGACGTGGAGTTTACGGACAGGTCTTTACTCCCGGACCTCCCGGCCGCGATGCCCGACCGCGGGCGCTCCCCATGCGGCAGGCCCCCCCCGCGAAGGCGGCTCCCCGGTCCCGATGCCTCAGGCCCTGAGTGGCATCACCACGTACACGTAATCCTGCCCCTCCCTGATGACCGCGGGCCTGTTGGCGTCGGCGAACTCCAGCGTCGTCTTCTCTCCCTCCAGCACTCCCACCACGTCCAGGAGGAACTGCGGGTTGAACGCCAGCGGCTCTTTCGGGCTACCCTCGCATTCCACGTTCGTCGTAACCTTCGCGCTCCCCTTTTCGCGGCCCTTCGAACGGATGATGCAGCACCCCTCCGCGAACTCGAACCTCACAGTCATGAACTCGTGATCAACGAAGTGCGATGCCTTCCGGAGGGCCGCTTCCAGTTCGCGGCGTTCGAACGTCGCCTTGCAATCCAGCGACTTCGGGATGATGTCTTCGTACCGCGGGAAGTTCCCGGCTATGAGCGTGCTGGAATACGTAACGCCGTCGGTTGAAAAGAGTATGGTCCTGTCCCTTACTTCTATTTCGACTTCCCTTCCGGCGGCCGCCTTTTTCTTCTCTCCCTTCTCCTCTTTCTTCCTGGTCTTCCTTTCCTCCGGCTTCCCCTCCGACTTTTCCGCCTCCTCCCGGCTTCCGCCCCCCGCTTCGTCGCGGATTCCGTCATCCGCCTCCACGCTGAGCGCCCTCACAAGCTCCGCCAGCACCTTCGTGGGGACTATGACTCCCGCCGGCCACTCCTTCATCTTGCACTTTTTCTTCGCCACCGCCATGCGCCTCCCGTCGGTGGCGACCATCTCCACGCCTCTGGTCCCCACGGTCATATAGACGCCGTTGATGGCGTACCTGGCCTCTTCTCTGCCGGCGGCGAAGATGCATCGCCTGACTATCCGGACGAGGTCTTCGGCGGGCATCTTCGTCCCGCCGCTCCCCGACCGCGCGGGGACTTCCGGAAAGTCGGCGGCATCGGCGACGGCCAGATCGAAGACGTCGCGTCCGAGCATCATCGTCGCCTTCCATGCCGGCCGCCCGTCCGGCGTCGCTCCCCCGCCGGCGGCACCGGCCTCCCCACCTCCTGCTCCGGCCGCGCCGGCTCCAGCCCGCCCGGCTGCCGGCTCTTCCGCAACGCCGCCAGGCTGTTCTGCCCCGATCGGCATTATTTCTATGAACCCCGTCTTCTCCTGCGACTCCCTGAACTCTGCCAGCATCGCCGGCGCAGGCAGGCATACATCTACCGGTTCGCCTTCCACCTTCGCCCGGACCCTGCATCTGATGCCCACATCAAGATTGGTCGACAGAAGCTCGAGTTCTCCGGCGCCGGCCGGCTTGAACAGCGCATTCTTCAGAATGACCTTCGAAAGCCTGCCCGATATCACGCCGCAGACCAGGCCAAGAGCCCTGGACATCTCTTCCCTGTCGAACGATATCTTCATCGTCGCTCTCCTTTTAATTTGCGGGCGCGACGGCGGCCCGATCCGCCGCCTCCCCCCGTGCATGCACAGGCGCAAAGCGGAGGCTGATGCCGATCCTCCCCTGTGCCCGCATGCCCGCGACCCGATCTCCCCGCCCGGAGGGGAGCCCCGGCTCCCGGCGCGGCGAAGCCCGGCCGCCTCCCGGCTGAACGGCCGCGGGTCCCGCGGCGCGCGCAACCCGCCCGGAGGAACGTCAATTATACCAGGGCGCCGCTTCTCCGTCTCAAGAAACTCGGGACCTCTGGTCCGTGTGGCGCATGGCCGCAGCCGCGGAGCTGCGGGATGTGCGGGAGCTGGAGACCGGATCTGCCATTGCCCGCCCTGTTCGAAGGGCGCGGGCGGACATACGCGCCTCGGACACGCCCATCCCGCAAGTCTTTACATTTACCGCCATGCACCCCCGACGCGACCCGGCGCACGGGGGATTTGCGCAGACCGGTCCACCGGGTTATCATGCGCGCGGGACCGCCAGGAGGAAAACCCCGATGGACATCGAACGGCGACTGAAAGGATTCCCGCGCGAGAGGCTCGCGATCCTTCCGACGCCTGTCCACAGGCTCGACCGCCTCTCGGAGGCGCTGAGGGCCGACATCTGGATAATCCGCGACGACATGACCGGGACAGGGCTTGGCGGAAACAAGGTCCGGAAGCTGGAGTTCCTGCTGGCCGAGGCACGGCGGCGCGGCTGCGATATCGTGCTGACGGCCGGCGCCAACCAGTCCAACCACTGCCGCCTGACCGCCGCCTGTTGTGCGCGGCTGGGGATGGAAGCATGCCTGATCCTCGGCGGCGGAAAGCCGGCGGCGCCTTCGGGCAATCTGCTGCTGGACCTCCTCTTCGGCGCCCGGATCCGCCACGTGAACTCGAAGGACTGGGCGGCGTGGACGCGGCGGATGGAGGAAGAGGCGGAAGCGTTGCGGCGGCGCGGGCGGAAGCCCTTTGCCGTACCGATCGGCGGCTCGACCCCGATCGGCGCCCTCGGATACGCCGCTGCGGCGGCCGAATACCGGCAGAGCTTCGCGAAGCTGGGGATCAGGCCGCAGGCAATATATCTGGCCGTATCTTCCGCCGGCACCCAGGCAGGACTTCTGGCGGGGACGCTGGCGATGGGCTGGGACATGCCGGCGGTAGGCATAGGGGTTGCGAAGGACGAGAAGGCGCTGCGGCGGGAGGTCGCCGACATCGCGCGCGGCGCATGCGGGCTGCTGGGAGCGGATCCGCGGAACGTCGAGGCAGCGGTCCACGTGGACGCGAATTACATCGGTCGCGGGTACGCGGCACGCACGCCGGAATGCGAGAAGGCTGTCAGCCTGCTGGCGCGGCTGGAAGGGCTGACGCTCGACTACGTTTATACCGGCAAGGCGATGGCGGGCCTGATAGACCATATCCGCACCGGGCGCCTCCGGCGGGATGTCCCCGTGGTTTTCCTCCACACCGGCGGAAGCGTCCAGCTGTTCGAGTGACGCGGTAATTGTTTGCCGCTTCTCAGGTAGCGGCTGCTACTGATGGCGCGCGAAGCGTGGCGACACCATCGGCCGCGCGCTTCCTGTATCCTTCCGGCGTGGCAGTGGATCCGTCCGGCAACGTGTACGTGGCGGACACATACAACCACACGATCCGCAAAGGCACGATCCCGATAGCGGACAGGGCAATCATAGACAGCGGCACCGGACCCGTAGGGACGGTCCGGCAACTGGACACCACGCCTCAGACGGCGGTTTCGTGGCAGTGGAGCGTGATAAGGTGCCCTGCGGGATCGGTCGCTGCGCTCTCTTCTACATCCATACGCAACCCGACCTTCACGCCGGACGTTCCGGACCTTTACGTTTTCAGGCTGATCGCCGCGGATGCTTCCGGCGCCCTCTCCGTCAGCTCCGTCAATCTCATCGCCACCAACACTCCGCCGACCATATCGGATATTCCAGACCAGACGACGGACGAGGACACGCCGGTCGGGCCGATATCGTTCACGGTTGGCGACGCCGAGACTCCCGCGAACCCGACGGTTACGGGCACATCCGGCAATACGACCCTGGTACCGGACACCAACATAGTCTTCGGCGGATCCGGAACGGACAGGACCGTTACGATAACTCCGGCCGCCAACCAGCACGGCACGGTGACGATAACGGTCACGGTCTCCGACGGCAGCGCTACTTCTAGCGACACGTTCGTCCTGACTGTCAACCCGGTCAACGACCCGCCCGTGGCAAGCGATCAGAACGTGACGACGGCGGAGGATACTCCTAAGGCGATAACGCTTACTGCGACGGATGCGGACGGTGACGCGCTGACTTACGTCGTCGTCTCCGGGCCGTCGCACGGGACGCTTTCGGGTACGGCGCCGAACCTGACGTACACGCCGGATGCGGACTACAGCGGCGCGGACAGTTTCACGTTCAAGGCGAACGACGGGGCGGCGGACAGCAACGTGGCGACGGTGAGC
>JAOACM010000322.1 GCA_026417845.1 Planctomycetota bacterium
CGGGAATTCTTCCCGTGTTTCCTCTTTTCCCTCCGATGGCCTTTCATCGTCTGTTGCGGCGAAGTTCTTCGAGTTGTTCGCGGGCGAACTCGCGCACCGCCGGGAAGGGGTCTCGCTCCGCGAGATCCGTCAGCGCCTTTTCCGCTTCCTCGCCGCCGAGTTTGCCCAGGGCGTAGGCTATGTGGAAGCGGAAGTCGAACCGGACTTTGCCGAGCTTGGCGGCGAGCGCCGGGACGACGCTCCTGTCGCCTATGGCCGCGAGCGCGTCGGGGATGTAGCGCGTGCCCGGCGCACCTCCGGGCGCGGCTTTCCATTTTTCGAGCAGCGGGCCGATGGCCTTCGGGCTTCCGATCTGCGCCAGAGCCTTGCAGATGTGCACGGTCAGATCAATGTCAGATTCAGGGAGCATTTTGATCAACGCATCCACCGCTTCCGGATAATTTCCCATATCTTCCGCTGCCCTCCACGCTGCCTCTTCCGCGGCCCTCCACGCCGCCGATCCGACGGCTCCCCTGTCGGCGGCGATGACGGCCAGCAGCGCTTTCACCCTGCCGCCGTCGTCTTTCAGGATCCGCCTGCTCTGGGGAAAGAAGCCGGAAGTCTGCATCGGGTCCGTCTCCGGATTCCTTACGATCCTGCGGTTGTTCATGTTCGCCGGGTGCGGGCAGGGGGCGGAGAACGCCGCCTCGGCCTCGGCCGCCGGAAGCGAGACGTCCGGGGCGGCGCCGCCTCCCGAGGGGATCAACCTCAGGCGGATGTCCTTCATCTGCACGTCGCCGACATTGAACGTCTGGTCGTAATTGCCCGTCACAAGCTCGCCGGCCGGCCCGGTCCCGACTTTGAAATAGTGGAGCAGGGATCCTATCCGCCTTGTCACAGACCGCTCTTCCCCCTTGACGGAGAAGGATATCGCGACCTCCAGAAGGCAATCGGGATCGAGCCTCCCGGCAGAGACGCGGACGAAGTTGGTCCCCGGCCGCAGGTTGGGCAGCGTCCGCTTGTTGAATTCCCGGCGCGCCTCCACCTTCAGCGCCCGCAACCCGACTCCAGCGGGGTTCGCCGCAGCACGCATCGCCGCTTTGATGCGGAACTCGTAGGCGGTATAGGCATCCGAAAGCCCCCGGAGCCTTGCCGCCCGCCCCAGGGGGATCTCGACCTTCTCCGTGCCGGTCCGTTCCATCGTGTGGATACGCTTCCAGCTCCGCCCTCCATCGGTGGATAGCAGCAGCTCGCACTCGTCCCCGCCATCCCCCTTCGTCAGCTCCGCCTCGCAGGCGGCCTCCACGAGCACGAAGGGCGATGGCAGCCGGTACACGACGCATCCTTCGGCGCCGGGCTTTTCAGGGTGTACGATGGGCCCGCCGGCGGAGTCCTTCGAACAGGCGATGCCGCCGGAGCCGTCGGCGAGCTGCCGGCGGAACCGATCCGGATCGAGGTCCGCCACGAACGTCTGGATCTCTTCGCCTGCCACGGCGTAGACGCCGTCTTTCTTGCCGGGGGTCTTTATGTAATACCCGCGCCCGTCCTCTCCTGGCGTTATCTCCACATCCCGCCCGCGTTTACCAGGCTGGATGACCGCGCCGCCGTTGTCCCACGAGCGGACGAGCGATTCGCCCCTCCTGAGGGATGTCCGCAGCGTATGGACGATCTGGGGGGCCAGCAGGTGGCGGTGCACCCTGCCGCGCGTGACCGGCATCGTCCAGGTCGAGACGATGTTCTTGCGGTCATCCCAGAAGTAGTACCTGGCCTGAGGGTCGAAGTCGTGAAACCTCCAGTGGCCGTCTACGTCGCGGTAGCGGAGCGATGCGACGGTGTGGCCGTGGTGGCACTCGTCGAAGGCGATATAGCCGGCCGCCCGCCACAGCGGGACCATGGCCCAGCTGAGCCCATCGCACATGTGGTGCCCGTAGACGGTGAATATCTTGTGGGGATCGTAGACGATCCCCTCTTTGCCGTCGGGAGCGGTCTCGTAACAATACCCCCCACCGGTCGAGCTAACCAGGATGCGGAACCACTTCCACAGGGCCAGCGCCTTATCCTGATCGGCCCTGTCTGATACGCCTTCGATCCTGAAGATGTCGCGGACCGCCGTAGCGTTGCTGTAGCAGTCAGGCCATTTGGAGAATGCGATGCGCACGTCTGACGCAGCCTCGTCCCGGTGCACGGTAGTGTCGTGCATCTCTTCTGCGGGATACTCGGGCGCCTCCCCCGCCCGCGACCCTTCCCCGGCCGCCGCCGGGGCGACGGGGAGGCACGCGGCGGCCGCGAGCACTGCGGCGGCGAGGGCGCGCCGCGCCGTCCAGCCGGCTTCGCCAGCGTCATGGCGGATCATGCCTGATGTCTCCCTGGGGCCGCGGATATCTCCGCTCCGGACCGGGTAGCGCCGGCGGAGCGCACAGGATGCGCGAATCGCCGGGCCTACGCCAGGAGATCATCCTGCCTTCTCCGCGAAGCAACTAACGATAGCCCGGCGGATTCCGCCGCGCGCGGGGCGGAGCGCCGGGGCGCGCGTCAGTTCCGAGGAGGCAGCTTCGCTACGGGTGAAAGTCTGAACTGAACCCCGCCTTTGACCTCGATCTCTGTATCCCCGTCGAGATATGCGCCCTCCGGGTTGGAATAGGCCAGCCGCTGGCCGTTGTAGAATATTGTGACGAAGCGACCCGATGCCGTCACGCGCAAGGTGTGCCACTGCTCGTCAGAAAGCTTCTTCGGGCCTTCAGCCTTCGGGAAGCCCGTGAGATTCCCCGTTGGACGCCGGGGACCCGATATCCGCGTCGGATCGAGGGGCACATACGCCGTTACCTCCCGCCGGTTGATCCGGAACCCGTAGCCGAGCCCCGGGAGAGAGCCCTCTGGCGTTAGTACCGACTGCGTGCGCGGATCGAACTTCTCGAACCGCTGGTTCTTCCTGACCCATACGCACGCCTCTCCGTCTTCCTTCAGGCGGAGGCTGATCGTCAGGTCAACGTCCGCGCCTTTGTGCTCCTCGTCCGGCGCCAGCTTGACTTCTCCCCCCTCGCATACGAGCACGTCCTTGAATTCTTCCGATGCCGCAAGCGTCCCGGATACGAGGACGAAGCCGGCCTTCGCCAGCAACTCCTCCACCTTTCCGCGCTTTTCAGGGGGGGCCTGAGCTTCGGCGCGGCCAGCCTCGCCCGCCGACAGTTTCTTCCCCGCCTCCTCTATCTCTCCGCTCCGCGCCGCGACGAATTTCGTGTCCTTCAGCTCGATCTTCAGGCGATTAAGCGCCGCGGATGCGGCAGCCCTGTCGCCGCGGGCGATGGCTTCGTTCAGCCGGGCGAAGGTTTCTTCGGCGTCTTTTTCTGCCTTCGCAGCCAGGATGCCGTCGAGTTCCTCGCGGTAGGGCGCAGCCTCGGTCTTGAGCGACGGGTCGCGGGCGAGCGCCGCCGACAGGTGGCTCTCCGCCTCGTCAGGGAATCCGAGATCCAGGGCCGCCGCGGCGAGCGCCAGATGCCTGCCGGCGGAGCGATCCGTTCCCGCCGAGATGAGGAGCCAGAACTGCCTCTTCGTCAGGGACGAGATCGGAATCTCCACATTCCGCCCGTCGGAACGTGCTACGATCTTCCTGGTGTCGGCCCCGACCACCCTTATCGCATCTCCTCCCGCCCCGTGTATCCGCGGCCCGGCCCCGCCCGACGCCACCTCTTTCACGGCCGCCTCCAGAGCGGAATGTATCCTGGAATACCTGTCGCGCAGACGTCCGGCCACAGCCTTGATCGTCTCCGTCACCGGCCTCTTGTCGAGGAAGCCGGCTATCGCCGCCGCGGCCTCGTCGTACCTGTAAGTCCCGGCCAGTCTCGCGGCCTCGGCGGCCGTTGCCTTCCACCGTTCCGCCTCGGCCACCTCGCCGGGGGCGCCGGCGCCGGACGCAGCCGCCTTCGCGGCGGCGCATTTTGCCGAAACCCGTTCCAGCTCCTTCGATAGCCACGCCTCGGCCTTCGGACTTGCCCCGGGCTCCGATCTCAGCCGGGCCAGCGTATCCGCATACAGCTTCCGCGCCTTCTCGATGTCGCCAGCCTTCTCCGCCGCCTCGGCCTCCCGCACGTCCGCGTCGTGCCACTCGCCGCGTATCCGCATCAGCGCATCGTCAATTTCCTTACCGACATGAGCCCGCACCTCGGCCGTGCCGAAAGCCTCGATGGCCCTTACCGCCTCGGCGAACCTTCCGGCCTTCGCGTCAGCCTCCGCTGCCGCGAACACGCTCTTCCAGGATTCCATCGCGTGCTGGCGCGCGAATCCCCGCCGGCGCTCCTCCACCGCCGCCCTCTGCGGGGCATCCGGGAACCGCTCCAGGAATTCGCCGAGCTTTGCCGCCGCCACCGCGGCGGGAATACCCTCCGCGATCTCGGCGTCTATGCGGGCGAGCTCGGCGGCTGCCCCGCGATCCTGTTTCTCCGTGGTCCGCTTCGACCCGGCCGCCCGCATGGCAGCATCCGCCACTTCGGGCGCCTCCCCGGGAAAGCTCGATCTCACTGACTTCACCTGGGGCCCGCGACCCCTGCCGCTGCGACCAGCCCCTCCGGCGGACAGCGCGATGACGAACACGATCAGGATCGCGACGCCGCCGGCAGCCACCGCCAGAGCCCACGCCCCGCCATCTCTGCCGGACGGCCGGTGCGCGACTATGGCCTTGTGACTCCCCGACGACTTGACCCGGACCGGGATGTTCGTAGCCGACCGGCCCGCGCGGATCGAATCCACGGCCTCCACTACCTCCTTCGCGCTCCCGAACCGGTCGTCCGGATCCCTGGCCATGAGGCGCCCGACGAGGGACACGAAACGGGGACTTAACCCGGGCCTGAGTTCCCCCAGCGGCCTGGGGGTATCGGTCAGGTGTTTGCCCATCACTTCCCGCGAGGAGGCCCCCGAGAACGGTGTCCGTCCCGATGCGAGGAAATACAGCGAGGCGCCGAGGGAATACAGGTCCGAGCGGGCGTCCGTCACCGCGCCCCTGACCTGTTCCGGCGACATGTAGTGGGGGGATCCTATCGCTATGCCCTTGTCGGTGATCGAAGGGTCCTTCGAACTGCCGAACCTGGCTATCCCGAGGTCGGCCAGGAGGGCGCGGCCGTCGGAGGCGAGCATTATGTTGTCGGGCTTGACGTCGCGGTGGAAGATCTTGCGGTCGTGGGCAGAGGCGAGCGCCGAGGCGATATCGCGCGCTATGGAAAGGAGCCTGTCCTCCGGCAGGGGGCCTTCCTTCTCGACCACCCTGTTTGCCGGAAGCCCATCCACATACTCCATCGCGATGTAGTACAGGTTCCCGGCCTGTCCGGCGTCATGCACCTGTCTCTTATACACATCTCCGAGCCCACGA
>JAOACM010000323.1 GCA_026417845.1 Planctomycetota bacterium
GGCGCGGAGGGGCGAGGGGTCCCCTGTGGCCCCGCTGGCCGACTCGGTAGAAGCGCTCAGGATAGCGGAGGCTATCGTCGAGTCGGCGAAGAAGGGGGCCGCGATCCGTCTGGGGAGCGAGAATAAGACTGGAGAGCGGGAGATAAGAGCGGGGGGACGCCCCGGCGGAAACGGCGCGGGGCGACGCCGCGCCGGGGCGGGGCGGCCGGGGGGGAGCGACAGGACGGCCGGCGTTGGATGAAACACAGAGCGGCCCGCAATATTCCGTGGGAAGCCGGGGCCGAACCCCCGACGGGAGGATATCTGCAGGCGTCCCGTATCCGGCGATCATGCCGAGGGGAAAAACGACGGGATAAAAACGCCAGACTGGAGAAAATCGCCGGGCGGCGACTGGAGTGGGCGCCCCGGCCGGCGGGCAGGAGCAGGGGGAAGGGAGGAGGGACCGATGAGCGTGTACGACAGGCTCAGAGAGTTGAACCTGACAATCCCGAGAGTAGTGCCGAGGTTCCAGTTCGTGCCGGGCGTGCAGGTGGGCAACCTGCTTTTCCTGTCCGGGCAGACGCCGGAGGTGGATGGTAAGATGCAGTATGCTGGCGTCGTAGGCGCCACGCTCGATGTGGAAACGGCGAAAAAGGCCGCGCGGCTGGCGGCGCTGAACTGTCTGGGCGAAGCTGAGGCGGTGCTGGGCAGCCTGGACCGCATCGAGCGGATCGTCAGGCTCATCGGATATGTGCGATCCGCGCCAGGTTTCGGCGAGCAGCCGCTGGTGATGAACGGTGCTTCGGAGCTGCTGATCGAAATATTCGGCGAGCGGGGCAGGCACGCGCGGGCAGCGCTGGGGGCCAGCGAGTTGCCGTTCGGCGCGCCGGTCGAGGTGGAGATGATAGTGCAGACGCGGGAGCAATAAACATGGTCAGATTCCTGGACTATGTGGCGATGGTCGCCAGCGGCAGGCATGGGTTTGACTGGACCCATCCGTCGGACTGCAACGTGTACCTGCTGGACAGCGGCGGCGAGTACGCGCTCGTGGACGCCGGAACGGGGGAGTCGGCGTCCGATATCCTGGAGGCGATCGGGCGGCTCGGGCGGGGCGCGGCCGGTCGCGTGAGGTATATATTCCTTACGCACCTGCACGCAGACCATTCGGGCGGCGCTGCGGCACTTCGCGAAGCCACGGGGGCGAAGGTCGCCGTCCACGCGGACGGCGCGGACATACTCCGGCGCGGCGACGAGGCCGCAATATGCCTCGACCGCGCGCGCGATGCCGGCTTCTATCCGCGCGATTACAGGTTCAGGGCGTGCGAGGCGGACGTTCCGTTGCGCGACGGTGACGAATTCCGGGTCGGCGGTCTTTCGGTGCGCGTAATGGTGGCGCCGGGCCACTCCAGATTTGACACCTACTACTTCGTGCGCGCGGGAAGCGGGCACATCTCCCTGTTTACCGGCGACGCGCTGTTCTTCGGCGGCCGGATATCGCTGCTCAACACCCCGGACTGTTCGTCCCATGATCTGGCGCGCGCCGTGGAGAGGCTGGGCGGCGAGGCGATAGACAGCCTTTTCCCCGGCCACCAGCAACCGGCGCTGGCGAACGCCATGAACCACGTTGCCGTCGCCCTGGACTGCTTCCGGAGCCTGCGGCTGCCTCCCAGCATAGTATGAACCGGGGCGGGCGCATGTACCGCTCCATGCGCGATGACGGCGACGCCGGCTCCGGCGTCGGGCGCACCGCACCGGGGCAAAGCATGCTCACGTCCGCGCCCGCGTCCCCAGGCTTTCGCACCGACGGATCGTTGTCGCGGCCGGACCGGGCTTCCGTCAGGAAAGAACTGTTGGCACCCCGGTTTGTCGGGGCGCCCAGCAGGCGCAGGCAGGCTATCGGGAGGAAACGGCTATGGGAGACGATTTCATATCCGCCGCGGAGCGCGCAGTACCGTATGAAGAAATGGAGGCGCTGACATGCGAACTGATAGCTATCGAAAGCCACGATCAGGCGCCGGGAAAAGATACTCCGGTCGCCCGCTTCCTGCTGGAATGGTTTGGAAAGAACGGTATCGCCGCGGAAATCCTCGAAGCGGGCGACGGGAGGCACAACGTCCTGGCCCGCGTCGGTCCCGAAGGGGGGAGGCCATCCCTGCTCCTGTGCGGCCACACTGATACAGTCCCGCCCGGCGGCATGTCCGACCCGTTCCGCCCGCGGATCGAGGGGGATTCCATCCGCGGCCGCGGCGCCTCCGACATGAAGGGCGCACTGGCCGCCATGGCCTGCGTCCTTGTCGCCCTTGAAAGGACTGGCGCAGTTCCTTCGGGCCGCGTTGCCTTTGCCGCCGTCGCCGGCGAGGAGGAATACAGCCCCGGGGCGTTCGGACTCGTCCGGAGCGGGTTCAGGGCGGACTATGCGATAATCGGCGAGAGCACCGGCCTGGAAGTCGGCGTCGCCCACAAGGGCGTGATAAGATGCGAGGCCTTATTTGACGGAAAGGCAGCGCACGGGAGCGTTCCGGAGAAGGGAATAAACGCGATACACGCGGCGGCCTTGTGGCTCGAACACATCCGCCGGTCGTACGTCCCGGCGCTGGAACTCAGGCGCCATCCGCTCCTCGGCAGCCCGACATTCAACGCCGGGAAGATCGAGGGCGGGACGCGGCCGGCCATAGTGCCCGCCCGGTGCTCGGTCCAGTTCGAGCGGCGCATGTTGCCGGGCGAAAGCTCCGCGGACGTCCTCCGGGAACTGCGCGGGACGCTGGAGGAGGCGTTCCGCGGGACGCCTGAGTTCGGAGGGAGGATCGAGGAACTGCCGGTTTTCCGCGGCGTACCGCACGAACCGATGGAGACAGATCCGGACGGCCCGCTTCCGCGGGCGCTCATGGAAGCCTATGCGGAGGAATTCGGCACGAAGACGTCCCCGCGCGGCTTTCCCTACTGGACCGACGCCGCGCTCCTGGCCTCGATCCCCGGCCTCCAGACGGTCATCTGCGGCCCTGGAGACATAGCCCTGGCCCACTCGGACGACGAGAAGCTGCCCCGGAGCGAACTCCGGGCGGCATTCCGCATATACCTGCGCGCTTTCCGGAAGCTCTGTCATATCCGGCGCTGAGGAACGTAATTATTTGCCGCGTTCAGGCTGCGGCTCTGTTGCGGTGGTGCGCCTAACAGAGGCAACAACAGCGCAACCATGAACGGATACGCTCCGCCTGCTCCGCCCCAACATATGGGGCGGCAGACAATCATCTTCCGGTTGCCAGGGAATGGGGGAGCGGACTATCTGCGGACGATCAGGAGATTGCGGAACCTGCCTTCGCCTTCGGTCCACAGCGCAAACTTCCCGCCGAGCGCCCTGGAGTTTATCGCGCCAGAGGTCTCGCCGAGCGATTTTTCGGGTTTGCCGTCCACTGTAAACTCGACGGACTTGTCGTCCGCACGTATAGCCAGGCGCCGCCATTCGGCCGAGGGCTTAACCAGAAAACTGCAGCTCGGCCCCATGTGGATGCCGATCTTCCCGCCGCCCCCGGAGACTTCGACCTCCATATACGTCATGTTCGCGCATTCGCCCTCCAGCGCGGCAGCTGCGTCTCCCTCCGGCATCCCGCGCAGGGTGCCCAAGCCGTCGCATGTCCATTTGCCTTTGGAGATGGAGAGGTTCATCGCTTTCATGCGTTCGGCAGCGGTGCCTTCATCGAGCGGCTTGCGCAGCTCGGCGATCCACGCCGCGTAGCGGGATGTGTCCGCGCCCTTTGCGGCGGCTTCGGCGAACGACTTCTCGGCTTCATCACCCATTCCGCGGAACAGCTGCCACAGACCGGTCGCGATTCCGTCGTCGGGGTTCGCCTCGTCGCGGGCCTTCAGCGCCGCCGCAATCAGGTCCGAGGGTCTGAGGTCCCGCCACGGGAGTTTCACGCCGCCGGCCAGCGTGGCGCCTTCGATGTCGCCCCCTTCGACCGCCGTCTCGACGCCCCGGTGGAGGATCTTGAGGCCCGCGAGCTTTCCTGAGGATGCCGCCGCGGCCATCTTCCGCCCGAGGGCTTCCCACCTCCCGACATCGCCTTTCAGCTTTTCGAACTCCGTCCACGCCGGCGTGCCCTTCAGCGCCTCCTCCGCCTTCCTCGCGGCATCGGCGAGCGCCCCGACATCGAAGGCCCTGAAGGCCGCGAATATCTCCTTCCTGAAGGCCTCCAGTCGTTCGGCCGCTTCTGCCTCCCGCTTCGCGCGCTCCCCCGGGTCTTTCCCGGGATCCTGCGGCGGTTCCCGGATTTCGTGCCGCGCCGTGATCTCCTCGGTAGCCACGGTGGCCAGGAAATCTTCGGCTTCCCTGGCCAGCTCGTCCCTGAACCGCTCCCGTATCAGCGTATATGTCTCCCGGGCCTCCTTGAATTTTTTCTCCTTTCGAAACTTGCTCGCCATGGCGCACAGCCGCCTGTAGGCCTCATCCTCCCGCCTGCGGGCCGCCTCGCCCGCCCGCTTCAGCTCCCTTGCCGCGGGCGCGATATCCTCCGGTGGCAAAAGAGCATGAAGTGCCCGGACCTTCGCGAACGATTCCTTATAACGGTGTTCCTTTTCCAGGATAGCCATCTCCCGTTCGAGGGCTGGCAGGGCTGATGCCACTCCTCTATTTATCAGTTCCGCGGCGGCATCCCTCGCCTCCCTGCCCGCCACGGTGTCGCGGTGTTTCCTGTATACATCCATGTACCTGGCTGCCACATCGCTCCACGCCGCCCCGGGCGTCTTCGCGAACGCGATGGCTTCCTTCAGCTCGCCCCTGGCGGCTTTTTCTTCGGGCGATTCGGCCGCTTTCGTCTCTTCGGTCCCGCCTTCTCCGCCTGCTTTCCAGAAGTGGCGGGTCTCGCCGAACACCAGGACGTACGTTACGGTGCCCGCTATGATGAGGGCGCCCATTATCCCCATCATGATGCCAAACGCATGGCTGCGGGCGCGTTTGCTTCCGCGTTGCCTACTCGCCTTTTCCTGCTCGCGCGCCGCGCCTCCGGCATTTCCGGTTTCCGACGGCTTCGCGTTCCCCTGCGAAATGCCGGGCACGTCGAGATACACGGGCTCCTCATAGATTATTTCGCTACCGGCGCCAGTTCCGCTTCCGGCGGGCTGGGGTTGCGCGGGCGCGGCCGCCGGGGCGCCGCCCGCCGAGGTCGTCTTCCGGGCGGAAGCCGGCACGCGCGAAGTGGGCTGCGCCGCCTTGGCACCTTGGGCGCGCGACGATGCAGGGAGACGGCTTCCTTCTGAAGGCGCTTCTCCCCGATGCGAGACCGCCCCGATCTCCGGGGCGACGGAACCGGACTTCGGCCCTGCGAGGTCGGCCCGGCGGATCACGGGGGATGTGGC
>JAOACM010000324.1 GCA_026417845.1 Planctomycetota bacterium
GTCTGTAGCCGAGCGCGAGGGGCTGGTCCGTCGGCAGGATGTAGTCTACGCCTGCGTGCGGAGGCTCTGCCAGGCCGCTGCGGAGGCGCCGGCGCGGGTCGGGCGCATGGCGGCCGGCGGCTGGCGGGACGAGCCGGACCATCCGATCCAGGGAGTGCTCGACAGACCGAACGTCGCGATGGCGTACGCCGAATTTTTAGCCCACGTGGTCGCCCATCTGAAACTGACGGGGGACAGCTACATCTGGAAATGGCGGAGCAGGGACGGGGCGATCGTCGAGCTGTGGCCGGTGCCGACATCCTGGGTGACGGCCGTCTACGACCGGGACGGCAGGCCGGCCGGGTACGACGTGTTCCAGGGGCAGGCGCTGGCGAAGGCGCGCGTGATGCCCCGGGATATGCTGCGGATATGGGAGCCGGACCCCGCCCATCCGATGAAGGGCCTGGCGCCGCTGCAGGCCGCCCTGCGGGCAGTACAGGCCGAGGAGGAGAGGCAGGACTACACGGTAGAGATGCTGGCCAATTCGCGCGTTCCGGGGTTCGTGCTGTACCAGCCGGATGCGTGGAGCGAGGAGCAGAAGAGCGAGGCCCGGGCGACGCTCATGGCGGGGCTCGGCCGCGGGCGGCGCGGCTCGCCGCTTTTTCTGTCCGGCGAGAACGCGCGGATAGAGCTGCCCGCGCCGCTCCGGGACCTGGATTGGCCGGGGCTGGCCGGACTCAGCGAGACGCGGATATGCGCGTGCTTCGGAGTGCCGCCGATTCTGGTCGGGCTCCGCTCCGGACTCGACGCCGCGACGTACTCGAACTATGAGCAGGCGCGGCGCGCGTTCTATCAGGACACCGTATCGCCCCTGTGGACTGCGCTGGATGCTGCGCTCACCCGCGGGCTGCTGCGCGACGAGGAGGAGCCGCCGGACCTGGAGATATACCACGAGACCGGCGATGTGCGCGGGATGCGGGAGGACCAGGAGTCGCTCGCGCGGCGGGCGTCCGAGCTGTTCCGGGCCGGGCTCGTCACGCGGGACGAGGCGCGGGAGATTGCGGGACTGGGGCCGCTCGGGGGCGCGGCCGGACGGTCGCTGCTGCTGCCGGCCGCCGCGATCGAGACGCCGGTCGAGGCGGTCGGGGTGGAGGCCGAAAGGCCTGGGCCGGATATGGGCGGGGATGCAGGAGCCGGGTTGTGACGCGGGGCGCGTATGATCCTGGCGGCGATCGGTGGGAAGGCGGCGAAGGCGGCCAGGCCATGGCGGCCGGGGATCGCCGCGCTGATCCGCGCCGCTGCCGTGCGCGCCAGGCTGGCGGATCGCCGCGCTGCGACGGTCCGGCGGGCGATCGGGCGCGTATGGGCGCGGCACGTCCGCGAGGCCGCCGCCCGCGCCGCGGCCGGAGCGCGCGGGATCGCGCCGCCGGATGCCGTCCGGCGCTGGGCGCGCGAGCTCGCCGCGGCGATGCGCCCGCCGCTCCTGGCCCTGGCCGCCGACGCATGGGATGCCGCGGGCGACGAGGTGCGGGCGCCCGCGGAGAAAGCCGCCGCGGCCGCGGGACGGTATGCGGGCAAGGCCGGGAGGATAGAGGCTCCCGGGCGCGCCGATCCGCGGGGGCGGCCGGGCGAGGCCGGATCGTTCCTCGCGCGATCCGAATGGAAGGACCTGGACGCCTGGGTCCAGACTACCGCGCATCACGCCTCGCAGACCAACGCGCGCCTGCTCGAGGCGATCTTCCGCGAGGCCTCGGAGTTCTGGGACGAGGAGCTCGCGCGCGGGCTGACGCCCCGCGAGATAGCCGACCGGATACTTGCGGCAGGCATCGAGACGTGCGCGAAACGCGCTGCGATGCTGGCCAGGACCGGGACGATATGGGCGGCCAATGAGGGCGCCCTGGCGCGATACCGCGCCGAAGGGGTCGCCGTCGTCGAGTGGCTGACGGCCGACGACGACATGCGATGTCCGTTCTGCGCTGAAATGAACGGCGTCAGTATCCCGGCGGGCGAGGCGTTCTGGCGCCCGGGGGATACGTTCTCGATCGAGGCCGGCACGCCGGGCGCCGCATCGCCGTACTCGGGGACGATGCGGTTCCCCGAGGCGCTCGGGGCGATCCGACATCCGCCGCTGCATCCAAACTGCCGGTGCACTATCATACCGGTAGTAGACGAATGGCAGATAGAGGTGCTGCCCGACATCGCCGTCGCAGAGGGGGTATCGCGCCGATTCGCTGAGGAGGTACAGGCGCATATACGCGCGATGCCGGAGAAGATGCGGCGCAAGATGAGAGAGATGGGCGTCAGAGTCAGGATACCGAAGGATGCGGATGAGGCGCTGGGGCGGATCGCAGGAGAGCGCCCGCCGGGGTATCCGCCGGAGACCACGTGGAGGAACGTACCGGGATGGTACTCGGCAGGAACGATCTCGATACCCTGCAGGATACAGTCCTATGGTAGCGCTGGATGGATCGAAAACCGGGTATCCGACAGCCTGCTGTGGCACGAGGCGGGGCACGCATACGACTACTTGCTGATGGCGGACCTGCTGTCTAACGATAGGGAGCTGACGCGACTGTACGATCGGGCCGTCGCGCGCATGAGCGATGACGACAGGAGGTGGCTGGGGTATTACCTGCAGCAGGGCGATCGCGGCCGTAGCGAGACGGTGGCCGAGGCGTTCGCGCATGCGTACGGCCGGAGCGGAAATGATCGGTTTTCCCGCGCCTTTCAGGAGGTGATCCGATGGGTAAAGAGGAGGACGGAGCAGTGGGTCGGACATTGACGCGGTTCGACGTAGCGCTGCGCCAGGAGCCCGGGGGGATCGCGGCGTGGATGGTAGGCTGTCCACTCGAATGCGTCTATCTGTTCCGGCCGGGCGACGCGTGGGGGGCGATACCATACGAGAAACTGGCGGAACATGCCGGCTGGCTCGTGACGATTGATATCAGGCGGGGCACGATCGAGCGCATACAACAGCTGTAAGCCCCGGCGCGGCACGGCCGCTACCAATCGCGCGGCGTGCGGGTTTTCCGCGGCCGCGGTAGGATTGCATCAGGACGCATCTGGCGGGCCTTCCGCCCCGCCCCCCCTCCCGATACCATTTGCGCCGCGAAGGGGCCTCCAGGCGTTACGGTAATGCCTTCCCGCGCCGCCGGCGCGCAGGTCATGACCGCCAGACAGCCCCCCTTCCCCACAGTCCCCGCGCATCCGCCCCGTCCGAACCCCCTGGCGGCTGGTTTTTCCCTGTTGGTCCCGCCCCTCGCCCCTCGTACATGGCGCGCAGCCATGCAGGGGTGCGCGTATCTATCTGGAGGCAGGAGGTGGAGAGATGAAGATGCGGAGAGAGAGGTACCTGGCCGACGCCGGGCTGAGGGCGAAGGGCGTCGAGGCGGCGGCTGCGGGGCCAGATGCCGGATGGGTCGAGGGCTACGCGGCGGTATGGGGCGATCCCGACCACGTGGACGCCGACGGCGAGTACTTCGTCCGTGGCGCCTTCGCGCGCTCGATCGCGCAGAGGGTGCCGGCCGGCAAGATCAAGCTGATGGCCCGGCACTATCGAGACGGAGGCGACGTCCTTGCCGTCGTTGGGACCGTCCGCGAGGCGAGGGAGGACGACAGGGGGCTGTGGTTCCGGGCCGAATTCGCGCCCGATCCGGACTCCCAGGCGATTAGGCAGAAGGTCGTCTCCGGGCACGTCCGGTCCTGCTCGGTGGGATTCCGGGTGCTCCGGACCGAGCAGAGGGCGGACTCGGCCGGACAGTACAGGCTTGGATTCGTCGAGTGCATCCTGGAGGAGGTGACGCTGACGGTGCGGCCGGCGAATGAGGACGCCGTCGTCACCGCGGCGAAGTCGCGCGGCGGGAAGCTGTCGCATACGTCCCGCACGGCCGATTCCGAGCCGCCCTGCGTGGATAAGACGAAGCTGCCAAGGATCGCGTTCGCCGACCGCGGCGAGGCGGGGAAGCCGTCCACCTGGCGATATCCGCATCACTGGGTCGAGGGCGGCGGCGACCCGGACTACACGACCGGGACGCTCTGGCTCCATGAAGGCGGCCTGAGGGCCGCATGGGCTGCGGCGATGGGGGCGCGGTCGGGCGAGGAGGAGAAGGACGAGGCGGTAATCGAGCACCTCCGCGCACACCGCGAGGCGCTCGGGATGGAAGAGGAGGGAGTCGGGGGGAAGGACAGGCGGGAGGGCGCCCGCCGGCACACCGGAAACGTCCGTCGCGGGCACGCGGGGGAAGAGGACCAGAGAGGCGGAGGTGTTCCGCGCGCGGCTGTGGGCCGCGATGGCGGATGCCGGAGATGGGGAGGTGAGCACGTGAGCAGACTGGCTGAGAGGCTGCGGACTGCCGTCGAGAGGATGGAGGCATTGGCGACCGAGATGGACAAGGCGGAGGGCGAGGGCGAGGCCGGGAAGGCGCGCCTGGAGGCCCTGCGCAAGGAGTATGATGGAGCGAAGGCCGAGGCGGAATCGCTCCGGCGGAAGATCGAAGAGGCGAAGGAGCGGGCGAAGGCGCGGAAGGCGGCGGAGGACGCCGCGGCGGCGGCCGAGCCGGACGGCAAGGCGACGATCCCGGCCGATTCCCCGGCCGAGCCGCGGGACCATGACGCCGAGGAGCGGGCGAAGGAAGAGGCGTTCATGGACTACTTCTGCGGCAAGGCGATATCTGACAGGGCGCGGGACCTGCTGCGGCCGTCTGCGCAGGCGGGTTGGAAGGAAGCGCAGTCTGGCGTCGTCGTGCCGAAGCGCTTCGCGGACGCGATCCTGCCGGAGCGCCGCGAGTTCGGGCCGTACAGGGGCAAGGCGCTGCCGATGGTCAGCGGCGCCAACTTCGGCAACAAACTCTTCGACCGTGAGTTCCAGAAGACGCTCCTGATGTATCCCGGCGAGGATGCGTTCCTGTTCCCGCGGTGCTTCCACGTGCCCACGAAATTCGGCACAGTGCTGTTCCCGAAGCTCACCCAGGGCGCGCCGGGAGCCGAGGGCGGGGCGGAGGAGTTCGCGGAGTACGGATACGTGGCCTGCGCCTGGACTGCCGAGGGCGCGGAGAAGCCGGGGGCCGAGCCGAAGTTCGAACAGGTCACGCTGCAGACCTACGAGCTGGCCGCGCGCACGGAGATCAGCCGGACGCTGATCAGCCGGTCGGCCGTGGACATCGAGCAGCTCATGGGCGTGCTGTTCCGCGCGTCCATCCTGCATAAGCTCGACCTGGCGATCATCCAGGGCAACGGCAGCGGAAAGCCGCTCGGCCTGCTGAATGATGCCAGCGGCCTGACGCATGTCCATCTGTCTCTTATACACATCT